>JBBKXD010000333.1:0-3239 GCA_037969295.1 Pyrinomonadaceae bacterium
GACATCTTTTCCGATTTCAACGTTCGATACATGAAGGATTACGCGAAGAAGAAAAACCTTCGCGGCGGGAACAAGGAGATCAATCGGCTCTATTCGATCGAGACGACGATGACGCTGACGGGTGCGAAAGCCGACCATCGGATCGCCGTCAAACCCAGCCAGATGGCTGAAATTGCGAAGGCTGTTGCCGCGGCGCTGGGTGTCGGTGGTGCGAGCTCGACATACACCGAGAATGAGCAATGGATAGCCGCAATGGCCAAGGACCTGCTCGCGTTCCGCGGTCGTTCGTTGGTTGTTCCGGGCGCGAGTCAATCGCCCGCGGTGCACGCGCTCGCACACGCGATGAACGCGGCTCTGGGGAATGTCGGTCAGACGGTCGTATATGTCGATCCGTTCACGCCGTCCGAAAAAACGCAGATCGAACAGCTTCGCGAATTGATCGGCGATGTCGACGCCGGCCGCGTCAAGGTGCTTGTAATTCTAGGCGGGAATCCGGTCTATAACACTCCCGCTGATCTCAGGCTGGATGCCGATCGGATGAGCAAAGTGCCGCTTCGCGTGCATCTCGGAGCTTACTTCGACGAAACCGCCGAGCACTGTCATTGGCACGTTTCGGAAAAACATTACCTCGAGGGTTGGAGCGACGCACGTGCATACGACGGGACGGTTTCGATCATCCAGCCGCTTATCCAGCCGCTTTACGACAGTCACAGTGTTCACGAGGTCGTGCAGCTTTTCTTCCGCGAGAATTTCGAGCAGAAAGATTACGACATCGTCCGTGCCTACTGGCAGACGCAGAATATCGCTGCTGGTTCAGCACCCGCCGCTGCGGCAGCGGCGGCAACCGCGTCGAGCGCCGGATCTACAGCTTCGGCGGAGCCTGCGAACACCGCGAATGCGAGTTCCGCTGAAGCACATCAGGCGCCGGTCGCGGCAAGTACGCCGCCGGCTACTCAAAATGGATCACAGCCCGCTGCGTCCACATCGCAGAGAGCGGCAGCAGCCGGTCCTCGTTCGTTCGAAGATAACTGGCGCCGAATCGTTCACGATGGAGTCGTTCCGAATACGGCGGCGACACCGAAATCGGTATCGGCTAATACCTCATTCCTGAGCCAGCCGAGTGCTCCGATGGCGAACGCGGACCAGCTTGAGATCTCGATCCTCCCCGACCCATCGGTTTACGACGGACGTTTTGCGAATAACGGATGGCTTCAGGAGCTGCCGAATCCGCTCACGAAGATCACCTGGGACAATGTCGCGCTCGTCAGCCCGAATACGGCGAAAAAACTGAACCTGAATCAAGCCGGAGATAGCGATCAGCTTTCGGGTGCGGGTGGCGAACGTCCGACAAGCTTTATCAATTCGAAGGGCTCGAACATGTATTCGGACCTCGTGACGCTCAGTTATCAGGGCGGAACGATCTCGAAACCCGTCCCGGTCTGGATCGCACCGGGCCAGCCGGACGATGTCGTGACCATCTTTCTCGGATACGGGCGAACGCGTGCCGGAAAGGTAGGAAACAGTATCGGCTATAACGCTTACGACGTGATGCGTTCCGACGCGATGAATTTTGGTAGCGGAAGTATTTCGAAAAACGGTGACCAGGGGACGATCGCTTCGACCCAGATCCATTTCAACATGGAGGGCCGCGACATTCTTCGTGTGTGGGACTTTAACGATCTCGAGAATGAGATCGAACTCGCGATCCCGAAGAACGAGAACATGTATCCGAAGTCGATGTACACCACAGCGGCGGCGGAATACGAAAAGCAATACGAAAAGTATCACCGCTGGGGCATGTCGATCGATCTGAACTCGTGTGTCGGGTGCAACGCGTGCGTGCTCGCGTGCCAATCCGAAAATAATATTCCGGTTGTCGGGCGTGAACAGGTCGAGCGAAGCCGCGAAATGCACTGGATGCGGATCGATACATATTTTGCGGGTGACGATCTGAGCAATCCGGAGGGACCGCACTTTCAACCTCTACTTTGTCAGCAGTGCGAGCAGGCTCCGTGCGAAGTTGTTTGTCCCGTGACGGCCACCGTCCACAGCGCCGAGGGCCTTAATGACATGGTTTACAACCGCTGTGTCGGGACGCGGTATTGCTCGAACAACTGTCCGTATAAAGTTCGCCGGTTCAACTTCATGTTGTATCAGGATTGGGACACGCCGCAGTACAAACTGATGCGTAATCCGGAAGTGACGATCCGCAGCCGCGGCGTCATGGAAAAGTGCACGTACTGTACACAGCGCATCTCGGCCGCCCGAATCGAGGCTGAAAAGGACGGACGTGCGATCGCCGACGGAGAAGTGATCACCGCGTGCCAGGCGGTCTGCCCGACCGACGCGATCGTGTTCGGCGACATCAACGACAAGCAGAGTGAGGTTGCCCAGCTCAAGCAGGATCCGCGGGATTATAACCTGCTGAATGAACTGAACACACAGCCGCGGACGACTTACCTCGCGGAGCTGAGGAACCAGAACCCGGAGATGCCCGACTACAGGGCGCCAAAACCAAAAGCGAAGAGCGCCGAGTCGCATAGTGAGACAGAGCCTGCGGGCGAAGGTCATTGATCATTTTGAATTAAGTTTGTCGGTCGGGCTGAGGCCCTCGAGCAAATTGCGAAAATCATGCAGGATTTGAAAGAGATCCAGGAAAAAATTTACCCGCCGATGGTCGAGGGCGACCACACTTTCGGCTCGGTGTCGGACAAGATCGGCGACGTGACGCTGAAAAAGAAGACGCCGTTCCATTGGTTTATCGGTTTTGGCATCGCCTTCATGGTCGCGCAGTTTTTGTTGATTACCGTCGGCTATCTGCTCGCGAAGGGAATGGGTATCTTCGGAAACAACCAGCCGGTCGGCTGGGCATTCCCGATCATTAACTTTGTTTGGTGGATCGGCATCGGCCACGCCGGTACCCTTATCTCCGCGATCCTTTTACTTCTGAATCAAAAATGGCGAACGTCCATCAACCGCTTCGCCGAGGCAATGACGTTGTTCGCGGTCGCAAACGCCGCGGTATTTCCTCTGCTGCATACGGGCCGACCGTGGCTCGCCGCGTACTGGCTGTTTCCGTATCCGAACACGATGGGGATTTGGCCGCAGTTTCGAAGCCCACTCGTATGGGACGTCTTCGCGGTATCGACTTATGCGACCATCTCGCTGCTGTTCTGGTACGTCGGACTGATCCCGGATCTGGCGACTCTCCGCGACCGTGCGAAAAATAAGTATTTCAA
>JBBKXD010000334.1:0-5209 GCA_037969295.1 Pyrinomonadaceae bacterium
CACGAAAAACAATTCACCGATCAACACGATCGCTGCGAGGCAGAAGATCGCCGATACGCTGATCGAGGCGAATAAATACGTGTTTTGATTTTAGATTTTAGATTTTGGATTGTGGATTGCCCGGAGTTTTCTCCGGGCTTTTTTGTTTTGTTCCGATTCTACACCCGGTTTGTTTTTAAGATTTTAGGAAAGTTAAGGACTCAGCCGTCTTACGTCGGTTACTATTTCAAATTTCACATTTCGAATTTGAAATATAGGAGACGAGAAACGATGAAATACTCCCAATTTGAAGAGCTTCCGGTGTGGAAGGCAGCGATTGAATTTGCGTTGAAAGTTTTTGAATTTACAAACAAGGCTGACTTCCGCGGATTCGGAGACACGAAGAATCAGTTGGAACGGGCGACTGTGTCCATTTCCAACAACATCGCCGAGGGATTTGAACGGGGTGCAAATACGGAGCTGATCCAATTCCTGTATATCTCAAAAGGTTCGGCCGGAGAGTGCCGGTCAATGCTACGACTGTGTGAGTACGCTCCGCGTTTTTCAAATTCCAAATTTGAAATTTCAAATTTGATAGAGCGGGCGATCGGTATCTCCAAGCAGCTGAATGGTTGGCTAGAGTCTTTGAAGAATTCAAAGATCAAAGGTAATAAATTCCTGACACAGAAAGTGCGAGAAAGAATTGTGCGAGATAAAGAATTCGCGGAGTTTGACGCTCAAATGGCTGAGTTTCAGCGGCAGCATTTAGAAATGCTGGAAAAGCGGCAACAGGATACGGCGAGAGCGGAGATGGACGCGACTGTGAGCGGATGAAGCTTCTTTGACCTTCGCTGCCGCCTAACAAACACATTGTCGCCCCAACGAACATATCGTCGCCGTATTCGAACGAATATATAATCGCCACTGGCATTCGATAATCATGCGAGTAAAATGAACCTATGTCGGCAATACAGACACTGGGTGCATTACGAACAAGCGGGTATGCGTCGCGTTCCGTCAAGGACGAGATGCGTGCGAATTTGATAGCAAAGCTGCGAACGGGGCAGCGCCTTTTCCCCGGAATTCTCGGCTACGACGAATCGGTTGTCCCGCAGATCGTCAACGCGGTACTCGCAAAACACAATTTCATACTGCTCGGTCTCCGAGGCCAGGCGAAGTCTCGGATCATTCGTCAGCTGACCGAACTGCTCGACGAAGAAATCCCGATCATCGCCGGGTCCGAGGTAAATGACGATCCATTCTCGCCTCTGAGCGCATACGGCCGTCAGCAGGTTGAATTGCATGGCGATGAGACAAAGATCGACTGGGTGAGCCGCGATAATCGCTTTGTCGAAAAGCTTGCGACGCCCGATGTGACGATCGCCGACATCCTCGGCGATGTCGACCCGATCAAGGCCGCGAAGGGCGGACATCTTTTGTCGGATGAGCTGACAATTCACTTTGGCCTCCTGCCGCGTGCGAATCGTGGAATATTCGCGATCAATGAGCTGCCCGATCTCGCCGGAAAAATTCAGGTCGGGCTCTTCAACATCATGCAGGAGGGCGATGTTCAGATAAAAGGTTATCCGGTTCGCCTGCCGCTCGACGTGATGCTCGTGTTCAGCGCGAACCCGGAAGATTACACCGCGCGCGGAAAGATCATCACGCCGCTCAAGGACCGGATCGGAGCCGAGGTTCAGACACACTATCCGGCGAATGTTCAGCTCAGTTCGGAGATAACAAAGCAAGAGGCGTGGACGAAGCGTGAGGGCTTCGAGACTTTCACGGTTGAGATTCCCGAATTTATTTCCGAGACGATAGAGCAGATCGCATTCGAAGCCCGTGACGATCAGCGTGTCGATAAACGCAGTGGTGTATCGCAGCGTTTTTCGATCACGGCTCTCGAATCGGCAGTGTCGAATGCCGAACGCAGGGCCTTGTCTACCGGCGAGAACGAAATTGTTCCTCGCATTTCCGATATCTATGCCGCCCTGCCGTCGATGACGGGCAAGATGGAATTGGAATACGAAGGCGAGCAGATCGGCGGAACACGCCTCGTTAAAGATCTGATAAAACGCGCGTGCGGCGTCGTCTTTGAAGGATTCTTTCTCGGCATCGATTTCACGCCCGCCATCAAATGGTTTGACGAGGGAAATAAATTATTACTTTCGGACACGGCTTCGGCGAAAGAATGCGTCGGATTGCTCGACAGTGTTCCGCAGTTGATCGGGTCGACGCTCGTCCCGCTCGAGTTCAGTAAGAAAGACAAAGCGAAACTCGTATCGGCCTGCGAGTTCGTTCTCGAAGGTTTGTATGCGCAGAATAAAATTTCGCGAAATGAGAGCGGCGGATACGAAGCGGTTACGAAAGCAAAACGCGATCGGCGCGGAATGATCTACGAGGATTTCACGGATGTGGAGGGGTATAATTAGCTCATCAGTTCTGCGTGAGTTGCCCTTCGGCTTCATGAGTTGCCTCCGGCTTCAGCCGGAGGTTGGAGTCAAATAGAACAACGGCTTTAGCCGAAACAACTCGGGCGAAATGTTTGGGAGCTTAGCTACAACTAATAAGACAAATTCGGCTAAAGCCGCAATCTCTAAAAACCCTAACCTCCGGCTGAAGCCGGAGGCAACTCATTAAAGAAACAGAAAAGCCGTGACAAGTCTTTCGACTCGCCACGGCTGCTCCCTCCCCGGATCGTTCTATTCCGTTTCTAATTAACGATAAACTCTGTAATACCGGCGCGTCTTCGGATTCAGCTTGTACGTGTACAATGCTGCACCACCCGCACCGGCGGCCGTACCGATCAACGCACCCTTTTTACCGCCGATCAGACCGCCGAGCAGAGCACCTGCTCCGGTACCGATCGCGACATTGATCAGGTTGCGGTGACGCGAGTAAAAACTCGGCTTTTTATAAGTGGTCGTCGCGGACGTGCGTCGCGCCGTTCTGTATCGGGTCTGCGCATCGGCGCTGCCAGCGAACATCGGGATCGCGAGTGCCATCAACGCCATCATCATGAATGTAGTTATGATCTTTCTCATTGCTTAAATCTCCCCTTCTTGCTATCAGGCCGAAACTATCGGCCCGTCGCATATGAAGGTGGCAATGAACGTGCCATGAAAATAAACCGTGATATATCAGTAGTTACACGAACTAAAACCATTTTGGTACTGAAGTCTTGATACTAAATCGGCTACCAAATGCGCAATATGGTGTGCGCGTTATCCTTTACGTTTCTTTACGCCGAAATAAAAAAAACCGCGGCGAAAGTGCTCGCCGCGGTGTGAGATAGGCAAAAGGAATAACTAGTAGCGACGTTTCTTCGGGTTGAGTTTGTACGTGTAAAGTGCACCCGCGCCGGCACCGCCCATCAAACCGTATGCAACACCGCGCCGCCCGCCGAGCAAACCGCCGATCAACGCACCTGCACCGGCACCAAGACCCATATTGATCATGTTGCGGTGACGCCGATAGAAACTCGGACGCTTGGCGGCGTAACCTGCAGTCGCATAGCGCGGCGTGGTGCGATACGAGCGAGTTGCGGTTGTTCGCTTGTACCTTCGATGTCGCGGACACCCGGCGTGAGCATCGACGGCCAACGGCAATCCGACCGCGAAGACGAACAACATCATTACTGATACTAAAAACTTTTTCATAAACAGACTCCTTTCTTCTAAAAAATTTAGATCGAGGAGAGAATGTGCTAACTTTTTGGAGAGAGGTAAAAGAGCGGCTTGGGTATCCTCAATATAGCGTCTGCGATTTGAGATGGCAAGCGCTTTTCCGGTGGTCTCGCGATGAAGTTTATTCGCTACACGAAATTCAGAGGCTTCGACGTTTTCGGTCTTGATCTGGGATCGCTGATGGACGCCCTGTCCGGGCAGATGCTCGACTCCGGTTTTAACGAAGACTATTGGTGGACCCGACAGCAAAATAAGCCCGACGATTCTCTCGACGCGCTGAGACAGGCGATCCTACAAGCGTTGCTCGATCAGGAAGCTTTGAGCGAGCAGGATGTCGAGCAGATGCTCGCCGACAACGGCGGAGAATTTCGCGGATCGCTGTTGGAAGAGTTGATAAATCAGTTGATCGAGCGGCTGGTTGAAGAAGGATATTTGAATTTGAAAGAGGTGGCGTCCGAAGAGCGGCGCCAAACCGAAAACGGAAACGGAAACGGAAAAATAGGCGGGCCGCAGTCAAGGAATATCAAATTCGAGGTAACCGAAAAGGGCCTCGACTTTCTTGGCTATAAGACACTGCAGAAACTTCTCGGCAGCCTTGGAAAATCGTCGTTCGGTCGACACGAAACGCATCATCTCGACACCGGTGTTGAGGCCGCACTGGCCTCGAAGCAGTATGAGTTTGGCGATACGATAAATCTCGACGTAAACGCTACGCTGCTTTCGGCCATCACCCGCGAAGGATTGACGGTCCCGCTTAATCTCGAATATCGCGACCTTCACGTCCATCAGCAGGACTATAGTTCGTCGTGTGCGACGGTCGTCATGCTCGACTGTTCGCACTCGATGATCCTCTACGGCGAAGACCGTTTCACGCCGGCGAAGAAAGTCGCGCTCGCCCTCGCTCATCTCATCCGAACGCAATATCCGGGCGACTCGCTAAAGATCGTTTTGTTCCACGACGGTGCGGAAGAATTGCCGCTCGCGCGTCTTGCCGCGACGCAGGTCGGGCCCTATCACACAAACACCGCCGAGGGACTAAAGCTCGCACGCCGAATTCTCGCCGCCCAGAATAAGGACATGAAGCAGATCGTGATGGTCACCGACGGCAAACCGACCGCGGCGTTCATCGAGCCCTCGAGTCCGGCGTTTTTCAGCTATCGTAGATACTCGAACCACGTGGCCGGTGAACAGCGACTCCTGTACAAGAACTCGATGGGTAACGATCCGTTTGTCATGGCCGAAACGTTCAAGGAGGTTCAGGCATGCCGCAAATCAGGGGTGATGATCAATACTTTTATGCTCGCCAGCGAACATCACCTCGTCGACTTTGTAAAGCAGATGACCGCGATGACGCGCGGCAAAGCTTACTTTGCAAATCCGAACAATCTCACACAGTTTGTCCTGATGGATTTTCTCAAACGCCGCACCAGTCGTGTACGATAGCCTTTTGTACGATCCGTCATAGATTGAGTCGTCACCTGCATGCTTTTCCGCCAAACCCTTAACGAAGAGCTCGAAAAGAAGAGTGGAGAATTTCTACAGTT
>JBBKXD010000335.1:0-4164 GCA_037969295.1 Pyrinomonadaceae bacterium
TTCGCATACCCGTCGACCACAAGATTCCCGCCCCATAACACGAGCTTTCCGTCAGGTTGCACAAGTATTCCCTTGCCGGAAGTATCGCTGCTGGTGAAAGCAGCGGAAGGAACCGGAGCAAACGACTGATCTACTGCGGTGTTTTGGCTAAAGTTGGCGGTGCTTAGCCCGAGAATCAAGAGCATCAAAGTGGTAGCGATTTTCATGAGATTTCCCCGAAACTAGAAAATTTTCGCAGAATGGATGATACGTCCAAATTATACGCGTAGAACCCTGTTCAAATCAAAAGAATTCGTCTGATCCCGGTAGACAGACTGCGAGTCAGTGACTCGCAGTGGCCTCGATATTAGACGGTCGAACTCCACTTTTGGTCTGATGCATTGATTGGCTCTCGACTGTCGCTTACTACTCCCTTGCCAACTCCATTCCTACCCTATAAATTATCAGTACCCGACCTATCGAGCCTCCAGTCCCGGCTATCCACTCCCCATATGGAACGACTGGGCCATGGGACTTAGGATGATAAAGTCAACTAAGGAGAACTGCCGAAGATGAAAGCATTCGCAACTGAGAACATCAGAAATCTGGCTGTAATTGGACACGGCGATGCGGGTAAAACCCAAATGGTTTCCTCGCTGTTGCACGTGTCCGGCACATCACACCGCTGGGGAAAGGTCGACGAAGGAACGACCGTCACCGATTACGAAGAAGATTCGATCGAAAGAAAAGTTTCCCTCAACAATAACTTCGCCCACCTCGAATATCAGGACACTAAAATTAATCTGATCGACACGCCCGGTTATGCCGCGTTCGTTTCTCACGCCCGGCCCGCGCTCCGAGTCGCCGATTGTGCGCTTGTCGTTGTCGACGCGGTCCACGGCATCGAGGTCCAAACCGAGAAAACCTGGCAGTACGCAAACGAGTTTTTGTTGCCGCGATTCATGGTCATCAACAAGATCGACAAAGAGCACGCCGATTTCGGACATGCTCTCGAGACCGCGTCCTCGAGCTTTGCCCGCTCGATAGTACCTTTCACGCTTCCGATCGGAACCGAGGGAAATTTTCGCGGCGTCGTCGATGTCGTCCATCAAAAAGCTTACGAGTTTGACGCCGAGGGCAAAGCCAAAGGGATCGCGATCCCATCCGAGGGAAAAGATATTTTCGATCGCACGCGTGAGCGGCTGATCGAGATCGTCGCCGAATCGGACGACGCCCTCATGGAAAAATATTTCGAGGACGGAACGCTGCCCGAAGAGGACATCTATCCGAACCTTGCGAAAGCAATAGCGAAGAGCAAACTATGCCCGGTGTACGCCGTGTCGAGCACCACGCTTGTCGGAATGCAGATTCTGCTTGACCATCTCGTCGAATTTGCTCCGAACCCCGCAACGCACGAAGCCGAGTATGGTTTCGCCGATGCCGAAATGTCCGGCGACCGGATCAACCGAAAATATTCGAACGGCGAGCCATTTTCGGCGTACGTCTTTCGCACGATCGCCGATCCGTTCGCTGGCCGCATCAACGTCATGAAGGTTGTCAGCGGCAAAGTCGCGAGCGACGCGACGGTCTATAATTCGACCCGAGAAACGGCCGAACGCCTCGGCGCACTGCACGTCATCTCCGGTAAGACGCTCGACAAGGTGAACGAGGCTGCGACCGGCGACATCATCGCCGTCGTCAAACTGAAAGACACGCAGACGGGGGACACGCTCACCGATAAAGCAAAGCCCATAGTCTATCCGAAGGTCGAGTATCCCGAAGCCGCGATCGCGTTTGCCATAGAACCTAAATCGCGTGCCGACGAGGACAAGATCTCCGGCGCCCTGCACAAGATTTTGGAAGAAGACCCGAGCCTTCATTTCGATCGCGACTCGCAGACGAAGGAGTTCATCCTCTCGGGTTCGGGCCAACTTCACATCGAAACGGTCGTCGCAAAATTGGCGAACCGCTATCACGTCGAGGTCGCGCTCCATCCTCCAAAGGTGCCGTACAAAGAAACGATTACGCAGCAATGCGAAGTGCAGGGCCGTCACAAAAAGCAGTCAGGCGGACGAGGCCAATTCGGCGACTGCAAAGTGATTTTCGAACCGCTGCAGCGAGGTGAAGGCTTTGTCTGGGTGGACAAGATCTTCGGCGGATCGGTGCCGCAGAATTTTCGCCCGGCTATCGAAAAAGGAATTATCGAGGCCGCGCTTGGCGGTGCTGTTGCCGGTTACCCGCTGGTCGATTTTAAGGTCACGCTCGTCGACGGCAGTTTTCACGCCGTCGATTCCGACGAACATTCGTTTCGCGCCGCCGGCCGCAAAGCCTACCGCGCGGCTATGGAAAAAGCGCGGCCGACATTGCTCGAGCCGATAATGGACGTTGAGGTTTTTACGCCGCAGGAAGTTTCGGGCGACATTATGGGCGACCTAAACAGCCGCCGCGGGCGTGTGGGCGGAATGGAGGTTCGCGGCAAACAGCAGATCATTAAAGCCAAGGTGCCGCTGTCGGAGATGCTCGATTACCAATCGAAGTTAAACTCCGTCACACAAGCACGCGGTTCTTATCACATGCAGTTTTCGCATTACGATCCGCTGCCGCCCAACCTTTCGCAAAAGGTTATCAACGAAGCGGTAGCCGCGGGACGCGTGAGAGCGCATGAGGATGATGAATAGGTCTTCGCAGTTAGCAAAGGATAATCGAACGCCCGAGAATCAGCGGGCGTTCTTTTTTTGACTCGTTACCACGGACGCTTCTGATATGCGGTCACATACGCGTCACCGTCGACGACGATCATCGGATCGCCCGTCTTCGGATGATTGCGAAGCTCGATCGGGTAGACGACCTTGCCTTGCGAGTTCGAGTGCGCCGTAAGCGTCGTTTGCGTCGCAGTCCAACGGCCGGAGTCGTACGACTGGCCGGCGGTGGATCCTGCGGAGCCGCCCGACGAACTTTCAGCTGAATATTCGTAAGTTCCATTCGCATACAAAACGAAACAACGGCTGGACATGTATGAGTTGCTTCCCGTCAGGCTCGACATATAACACCACTTACCAACCAGAGCCTGCATAACGCCTTCGCCGCGTCGCTCGCCGCTAACCCCTCCGGTTGTAGAACCGCTCGAGTTTCTCCCTGCCTTCACCCGCGTGTAAACCATCTCACGTCCTTCGACGTCAACCGTTAACGTGTCGCCATCGAGCTGAAATGGGATCGCCATCGCGCCTTCTTCCCCGACGACGTTGATCACGGCGTGCTTGACCTTATACGCGTACTCCGTTCCGTTGATCGTGAGCGTGTTATTCGCACGAACCTCGACCTTGGTGCCGTCGTCCTCGCATACCCAACTCCCCACGAGCGGATTTTTTGGTTTTTCCTGAGCCAGGGCTCCGGCGACGAAAGCGAGCAAAACGAAAGCGATCTTGACTGATTTCATTGTCATCTCCTATTTATGGCAGGGATTTTTATAGGCGATTTTCGGCGGTTTTGCAACTGCTTT
Source organism: Pyrinomonadaceae bacterium (assembly GCA_037969295.1). Taxonomy (GTDB): domain Bacteria; phylum Acidobacteriota; class Blastocatellia; order Pyrinomonadales; family Pyrinomonadaceae; genus OLB17. The sequence goes on from JBBKXD010000335.1 coordinate 3,479, forward strand.
CAAATCGGCCGCTATCAATTCAAGGAGTGCCGCAAGTTGAAGTCGATGTTATTGCCGACGAGTTTCGACGGCCTCACGCTTTGCGTCCAACGGTGCAGTGCCGTCCGGGCAATCTCTTCTATCACTTTTTCACGCGTCCGCACGTCCGCAGACGAATCGGCGACAAAAACAGCGAGCAGTATGTGCCGGCCGTCTGGCAGACTGATAATGCCCATGTCGTTAGTTGCACCGGTGATGCCCTTTTCGGTGCCGCCGGTTCCCGTCTTGTGCGCAAGTAACGATCCCTCTGGCAAGCCCCGCTTTATGCGGCGGCCACCCGTTTCGGTTTCGGTCATTACATTCAGCAGAAGATTTGTCGTGTTTTCTGAAAGGCCCGCCCGTCGCTCGTACAAAAATCGAAGCAACTGAATCGAAGCTTCAGGTGTCGACCAATTTCGATACTGCGTCTCCCAATCTTTGCCAATCGATTTCTCACTGTCCGCGACGATCAGATCGGCGATTCCGATTGCCTTGAGATAACTCATTACGCCCTGCGACCCGCCCGCGAGTTCAAGCAAGACGTCGCTCGCAGTGCCATCGCTTTCGGAGATCGAGAAGCGAAGGATCTCACCAAGCGGCAGCACGACCCCTTGCGGATTCGCATTGCGGATCGGACTGTGAAAACCCTGCCGCACAAAATCGTCGGG
>JBBKXD010000336.1:0-4473 GCA_037969295.1 Pyrinomonadaceae bacterium
CCGGCGTCGATCGAATTCTCGACAAGCTCTTTGATAACCGAGGCGGGCCGCTCAACGACTTCGCCAGCGGCTATCTGGTTCGCAAGATTGTCGGGAAGGATCTTTATGTTCATTACAAATAGAGCAGCCGATGACCGCGTTCGCCAAGATCGATCGAGTCATAGATCCAGTCGATAAAATACGGGCCGTATCGGGCAGTAAAGCTTTCGACGTTCACCGAGCGCTCCTGAAGCTGCCCCCCGGGCCAAAGCGATGCGAAGAGCGATTTAAGTTGCCGATTCACGACCTCGTCACGTTCGATCTGAACGCCGTGAAACTTCTTTCGCAAAGCGGAAATGTGATAGAGAATTTTTCGTCGCCGAGTTGCGAGGTTTGCCGCAAGTGTCGGGTCGATCCGAGAAAGTTCCAGATCGAGACGATCGAGTTCGATATTTACCTCCTCTTCGGCATTCGCGAACAGGCGCGAACTGGCAGGATTTACAAAACGCTCGACGATCTGCGGAAGCAAGCTCTCGAATCCGCCGAACAAATCGACAAAGTCCAGATCGTACTTCTCGAGCGTTCTCGCGTGCTTTGTATCGATGACGGTGAAACTCTGCCGGTGGAGTATCGTCGTCACGGGCCGTTCGAGAATTCTATATACTTCGCTATTTTGCGCGAAGTACGAGATCTCGGCTCCGCCACCAAAATAACAGACGGTCGGAAAAAGATAATCCTGTACGACGGGACGAAGCATGACGCCCGGAGTAAAACGCGCCGGCTCATTAAGGGCGAGATCAGCCAGTTCCGCACCTGAAAACTCTAGTTTAGTTTCCGTGACGCGATACTTTCCATCGGTCTTTTGCCGAAGCGCGCGACGGACGCCGTCATCTGTGTGATAGAAAAGCGGAAAATAATCCGGGGTGATCAGCACCTGCGGCCGGAAGCCGTCGGATTCCAGCTCGGCAGATCGATCTACCAAAGCCCCGACGATCTCCTCACTGCGGGTGGCGGCTTCAACATAGATCGGCGCCACCAGTTTCTTTAATTGCACATCGAGCGGATCAACGACGATCAGCCCATAGTTCTCGAAGAGACGCTGAATATGTCGGCAGAACGCCTCGCCGATAGTTCGCCCCGGCATCCAGATCTCAGAGAGACCGTCTACGAGGTCATCTTTGAATTCTGTCGGGGGCAAAAAACTAGAAAGATCTTTTATCTCTTCCGCAAAAGTGTCGGCGATCGGAATTTCGCCCACCGGCAAGCCCTCCGATTCCGCCGGGCGCCCAAGTTTAAATTCGATCTGTTCGCCCCCGTGGCCCAGTATAAAAGCTCGAGAGATCTCATCGAAATCGTGATCTTCGGTCGCCGCCCAGAAAACAGGAACGGCTTTCAGGCCGCGCTCGCGGAAACACGTCGCCATCTTTATCGCGGATAGGGCCTTGTAGATCGTATAGAGCGGTCCTGTGAAAAGTCCGGCTTGTTGACCTGTGAGGATCGCGACGGTGTCATCGCCGCCCAGAAGATCGATGTTCTCGAACGTCTTCGCTCCGGCCCCGAAGTCCCGATTCTGTTCGTCGAGAATTTTACAGAGAGCTTCGCGGTCTACGCTATACGCACCGAGGACCTCGGGAATTCGATTCGCGACGTCGACGTGTGAGCTGATCGCCGAAGGATAGTATTTTTCGAGATCGAGAGGATTGCTTTGGTAGCGAAGGAAGAGATCGGACTGAGCAGGAATGTCGGCGAAATCGACAGTTTCGAAACGCAATTTCGATTTGCTTGTCGTGGGCGGACAACCGGTTTCCTGCATCATTTCGCTCCGTCTTGCTGAAATTATAGAGGTGGACAAGCGAACTTCCAAATACCAAACAGAAAGAGGCGGCCCGTTTGGAACCGCCTCTGAATCATTATGCTCTGACTCTAATTTCCGTCAGCGGAGCTTGGGGTCGCAGTCTTAGTTTCGCTGGAGGCCGACTCTTGTCGTCTCTCGATGCGATAAACCCCCGACGAATGGGATCCGGCAAAGATAGTTCGTGAATCGCTCGGATCGAATGCCATCGACCAGACGCGTCGGCTCGGAATTTTCATGTCCTTCGAATCAACACGCTTCCATTTCATACCCGCATCCTCGGAATAGAAAATACCGCCGTCCGATTCGAGCGCGCTCGCCGCAAACATCTCGTCCGTGTTATTCGGATCGATCAGAATGCTGACGTAATTGCCGAGCGGCAGAGTACCGCGGGTCCGCTTCCACGTTCGCCCACCATCACGGCTAAAGTAGATAGACTGAACAGTACCTACATAGAGGAAATTCGGACGCTTAGGGTCGGATGTGATCGAGCTAACGGGAATGCCCTCGGGCAAGCCCTCGACTTTAGTCCAGGTAGCACCGTCGTCTCTCGAGACGAGTACTCCCGATGACGCGGTTCCGACCCAGATAGTTCCGGGCACGACCGGCGATGTATAGACGACAAAGACGTTCTCGCTCAGCCCCGCACCGAATGGAAGCTTCTCCCAGCCCTTCTCAATATCGTACGTTCGATAAAGTCCGTTGTCGGTGCCGGCAAAGATGCCGTTCTTCTCGTCTTCGGTATGGACCAGGACTTTGACCTTCTCGGTAAATGCGGCAACCATTATCGGGCCGGCTTCATTGGCTGGTACCGTGGCGTCGGCTTTCGGTTTCACCGGCGCTTTCGCTCTTGCAACCGCCTTGCCGCGAGGCCTCGCGGCCACTCTCACAGGCTTTGGCTTGGGCGGTGTGGTCAGGGTCCACGAGAGCCCACGATCAAGCGAACGGAATATCCCGACGTTCGATCCAAGGAACATACGGCTGGGATCGACTCGGTCCTGGAGCACGGCAAATGGCGAGACGCGATTGATGTCGAGGCCCTTCGCCTGAGTCCAGCTCTTGCCGGCGTCCATGCTCGTAAAAAAGAAACCGCCGCTCGAAGCCGTGTTCTGCGTCGTCGCGTATAAGCGATTAGCCTGGGCGATGTCCGGCGTAACGGAATATGTAAAGCGGCTTGTAAAGTTGTCGTTCGTCTGAGTAAAGTTCCGGCCCCCGTCGTTTGAGACCATCACGCCGAAATTATTCGTTGCGATAAAAATGCGATTCGGCTCATCAGGATGGACCGCGATCGAATTGATCTCGAGGTTTCGCTGTGTGGTAAGAGCCCAGGATCTGCCGCCGTTTGTCGTCATCCAAAATCCTTCAGTCGTAGCCGCGTATACCGTTCCCGCGATCGTCGGATGCTGGACGATGTCTCGCGTCCGCCGCGACTGAGACGGAATCCCCTGGACCTTTTTCCAATTCTCGCCGCCGGTGAACGACTCGTAAATCCCGCTGCATGCCGACGCGATGATATGTTCAGCGTCGCGAGGATCGATCGTGATCGCGAAAACGTCCGAGTCGTCGATCATTCCGGCCCGGATAAGACGCCAGGACTTGCCACCATCGGTGGATTTGTACGGACGCCAACTCGTGCCGGCGTATATGGTGCTGCCGCGGCGCGGATCGATCGCCATTGAATTAAGGTTGACCGGGGACGTCGGAGACGAGATCTTCTCCCAGTCGTCGCCCGAATCCTTTGAAGTGAAGATGCCGTTCGTCGTGCCGACAAATAGCTGATTCGGATTGTCCGTCGCCTGACTCATTGCATGAATCGCCTCGCCCCTCAGATCCTTGGCTTCTTTCCAGGTCGCGCCGCCGTCTGTACTCTTGAAAAAACCACCGGCGAATTTGCCGCGGTGCCCGGAAGTGTATATCACCTTGGAGTCACGCGAATCCACGAAAAGCTGGTCCAGCACAAGCTGGGGCTGGTTAAGATTTACGAGAATCGTCCAGCTCTTTCCGCCATCCGTAGAAGTGTGGATCTGGCCGTCGAGGGTGCTTATATACAGTCGATTCTTATCTCGGGGGTCGATCGTAACAACGCGTACGTCGCCTCCGCTCGGACCGACGACCGTCCAATCACTGAACCTTTCCGGATCACGAAAAACATTCCCGTCAGCAAGAACGTGAAAAGGAAGGACGATTCCGGCGAGAGCAATTACCAAAATACCGGCTGCGAAACGAAATCTTGTGGACGTGTTGATCATATTGTTACTGCTCTGACGCGTCCCCATGGGGGGCGGCATAAATTCTGTCTTAGGATGATAAAAACAGCAAGGATGTTTGTATCAAAACACTTCCTGAAACAACGATTGACAGGGATTAGAGAGAGTTAGCTCGACGGCGATTATTCTACAACAAATAAGTGTTCATGCAAAACATTAAGAAATAAAGAAACGGACGAGAACCTGATCGATTCTCGCCCGTTTCTGATGTTCGCATCAATGTTTGATGCAAAGCTGTTGCCGTCTTACGGTGCCGGGTTTTCAGCTCCAGGCGGTATGCGATAGAGCTTAGTTCTCGGACCGTCACCTGTATCACCGCCTCTCACGAGGGTGATGCGGCTGCGATCGAAGCGACGGAAGTTGATGTGGTTCGTG
>JBBKXD010000337.1:0-15900 GCA_037969295.1 Pyrinomonadaceae bacterium
GTCTGCGAACGAGCGCGGAGCTCGAGAACCTGTCCGAGCAGAACCAGCGTCGTGATCACCGCCGCCGCTTCGAAATAGCCGGGAACGATTCCCGAGTGGGCGTCGCGCATTACTTCCGGAAACAGGCCCGGTACGAACAAAGCTCCAAGACTGAGCAAATATGCGGCGCCCGTGCCGATACCAATTAGCGTAAACATGTTGGGGCTGGCGTTCCTGATCGATGCAATCGCGCGCTCGAAGAACGGCAGTCCGCCCCACAGCACGACCGGTGTCGCGAGCAGAAACTGGATCCACAGAGAGACGTAGGCGGCCCGTCCGTGCGGCCAGCTTGGAAAGAAGTCATTGAAATCGACGAACATCTCCGACATCGCGAGGATGAACACCGGCAGCGTCAGCGGAACCGAGATCCAAAAACGACGCTTCATGTCGAGGTATTCCGGATCGGGTCGGTCGTCGAGCGTGATCTCTTTCGGCTCGAGAGCCATTCCGCAGATCGGACAACTACCGGGGCCGATCTGTACGATCTCGGGATGCATCGGACAGGTGTATTCGACGTCGAGCGGAAGGTCCTCGGCTGCCTCTGGAGACAAATATTTAGATGGATCGTCGGCGAACTTTGTCTTGCAGCCCGCCGAGCAGAAGTAATAGGTTGCTCCGTCGTGGTCGTGTTTGCCCGCCGCAGTCGCAGGTGAGACCGACATACCACACACCGGATCTGTTACGGTGCCACCGGGTGTGTCGTTCATCTCATGATGACCCTGATGGTGCTCCGATTTTTCGCGTCCGATCTTCACCGGCGACTGGACTGCCGGTTCGCCCGACGATTGCGCGATAAATTTCTGCAGACATCCCTTCGAGCAAAAATAATACGTCGTGCCCTCGTGAGCGTAGCTTCCCGCCGCGGTTTCCGGATCGACTTTCATCCCGCAGATGGGATCGATGAGTTGAATGTTCGTCATAGTGTTGCCCTCCGAGAACTCATCTTACAACCTGTGAGCTGGTGTCAGGTCAAGGGGTATCTTCGCCTTCCGCGAACGACTCGATCAGACGGCAGACTGAATGACCGTCGGGCTCCGAGTTTTTCATCGACTTCCACATCTCCACCGCCGTTTCGATGCGTGTCTGGAGTCGCTTCAACTCGCGGATCTTTTCCTTGTTTTCCTTAACGCGCTTTTCGACGATCTCGCGAACCATCGGGCACGGCGAATTGCCGTGGACCGCGTGATCGAGAATCTCTTCAATTTCGTTCAGCGTGAACCCGAGTTCCTTGGCGGCAGAGATAAAATTCAACCTCTCCCTGTCCGAGGTCTTGCAAAGCCGGTAGCCATTTCGCAAGTCACGCGACGGCTTCAACAGGCCGATACGTGTGTAATGGCGGACCGTGTAGATCGGGAGATTCGTTCGTTTCGCCAGAGCGCTTGCTGTCATCATAGTTTTGAAATTGAATGCGATGGTGAGATTGAATCCATCGACGCATCCTACCTTGCTGAGAGATGTTACTATACCGTTCCCTGAATCACCTGATGACTGGAATAAACTTGACACTATTTACAATTGGTAAATATAGTTAGAGCGGCATGAGACGGTGGCTGACAACATTTCTAATGGTATTCACTTTAGCGGGCAGCATGTTCGCGGGAATATCTTTCCATCCGCAGAACGATCGGATGATGAAGTGTTGCGCGCGGGCAAAGAGCCGCGATGGTTCGGCTCAGGCACAGGCAGCGAAATTGTGCTGCGCCATCAACTGTGCCGATCCCGCACCGACGGCGCCAAACTCATCGATCAATTTTTTCGCATCGTCCCATGCGGTCGTTTCATTCGCCTCGACGCTAACCCCGATCACGGCCTTCGGGCGAACCCACATAGTTTCAATTCCACAGCGGTTCGACCCGCACACGCGGCTTTCTGAGCCAAAATACATTCGCCATCATTCGCTTCTGATCTAGTTTTACGGGCGTAGTGCGCCTTTCGGGCTATACTGCGCCTATTCGCGCAATTTCGCATTGGATCGTGCGGACCTTTGTGCGCCGACGAGCGCGCTTCTGCGGGAACGGGAGTCGAGCATATTTTTTAGGAGAGCAAAAAAATGAAAACAGCTATATCGCTTACTTTTTTTTCAACATTGATAGCCGCAGTCTTTTTCTTTGCGGCATGCGGTTCGGGCTCACAGCCGACAGCCGAGAACCCGATTCAGGGAAAAATTATCAAAGACGGACCTATCGGGAATAACCTGAAAGTCACACTCTCAACCGACGCGGGCCGACTAAAGAGCGGAGACCAGGAGATCATGGTCGCGTTTACGGATGCGTCGGGGAAAGCGGTAGATGTTGGAGCCGCTTCGCTCAACTTTTACATGCCGGCAATGGGATCGATGGCCGCGATGAACGATTCCGCGAGCCTGAGCACGACGGCCGCACCAGGAGTCTACAAGGGAAAAGTAAAGATCGAAATGCCCGGAGAGTGGCAAGCCCAGATCGCATATGAGGGAGCGGCCGGAAATGGTAAGACATCGATTCCGGTGACCGCAAACTAAAAAACTCATGATTCACTGGCTCATCGAGTGGTCGCTGAAAAACCGCGCAATTGTGCTTGCTGCCTTCCTCGGGCTGGCTGCGGCCGGATACTGGGCGCTGATTCACACGCCGATCGATGCGATCCCGGACCTTTCGGACAATCAGGTAATTGTTTTTACGGATTGGACCGGCCGCTCTCCGCAGGAGGTTGAAGACCAGGTTACGTATCCGCTGGTCACAAACTTACAGGGTCTGCCCGGCGTACGCGTCGTTCGCGCAAGCTCGGCTTTTAGCTTCTCGATGATCAACGTGATCTTTGAGGACAATGTCGACCTATATTGGGCGAGGACGCGCGTTTTGGAACGCTTGAATCTTGTCTCGAAACAATTGCCCGAAGGTGTCGTGCCGACACTCGGCCCGGACGCGACCGGTGTTGGCCAGGTTTTTTGGTACACGGTGGAGAGCGATAATCTCGGCCTGCGCGATCTGAGGACGGTACAAGACTGGTTCATTCGCTATCAGCTTAATTCGGTGCCCGGCGTGGCCGAGGTAGCGTCGGTCGGCGGTTACGTCCAGCAGTATCAGGTCGACGTCGATCCGAATAAGCTTCGCGGCTACAACATTCCTCTCTCCACGGTAATTGAAGCGGTTCAACGTTCAAACAACAATGTCGGCGGAAACGTTGTCGAACAAGCGGGGCAGTGGGCTGTCGTGCGCGGCATCGGGCTGATCGAATCGACCGCTGATCTGGAAAACATCGTACTCACCTCCCAAAACGGAACGCCGGTGTATGTCAGCAACGTCGCTGAGGTGAAGCTTGGCGACGCGTTCCGCACCGGTGCCCTCGACAAGAATGGGAAAGAAGCGGTCGGCGGGGTTGTTATCGCGCGCTACGGCGTCAACACTCTCGAAGTGATCGACGCTGTAAAGAAACGGATCGCCGAGCTGCAGGTAGGTCTCCCCGAAGGCGTAAGTATCGTTCCATTCTATGACCGGACACAGCTGATCAACCGGGCAACCTCGACACTAAAACGAGCGCTTATCGAGGAGATCATTCTCGTCACTCTCGCACACGTACTTTTTCTTGCGCATTTTCGTTCGATACTGATCGTAACGATACCGCTGCCGCTGTCCGTGCTGCTCTCATTCCTTTTCATGTACATGATGGGGATCAGTTCGAACCTAATGTCGCTTGCGGGCATCGCGATCGCGATTGGTGTACTCGTCGACGCCGGCATCGTCGTCACTGAAAATGCCTTTCGGTATTTGGAGAAACACGAAATTGATCTGTCCGACAAACCGGCGGTTTGGGCGGCCGTTCTCGAATCCACGAAACTTGTCGGCCGTCCTGTCTTTTTCTCGATGGCCATCATTATCCTCGCCTTTATCCCGGTATTTGCTCTTACTGGCCAGGAAGGAAAGCTATTTCACCCGCTCGCGTTCACGAAAACTTTTGCAATGGCCGGTGCGACGATCCTTTCGTTGACGCTTGTTCCGGTATTGTGCACGTATCTGCTCGCCGGAAAGGTCCATGCCGAAAAAGCGAACCCTGTCATGCGGTTCCTTCGCCGGATCTATGACCCTGCCCTCACATTCGCGCTAAAAAACCGGGTCCTCACGGTGGCATCCGCGCTGTTCCTGTTCGCGGGCGCGATCCTCCTTTCGACACAGATCGGGAATGAGTTCATGCCGCCGCTCAACGAGGGGGACGTGATGTATATGCCGGTCACCGATCCGGCGATCTCGATCGACGAAGCCAGAAAGATAATGAGCAGACAGGACCAAATATTGAAAGGCTTTCCCGAAGTTGAGTGGGCCGTTGGCAAAGCCGGGCGTGCCGAGACATCCACCGATCCCGCGCCGGTGAATATGAACGAAACCATTATTCATCTCAAACCAGAGTCAGACTGGAGGCCGGGAGTCACACGCGACAGCCTTATCGCCGAAATGGATGAAGCCGTGAAGATGCCCGGCGTGACGAACATCTGGACCCAGCCGATAATCAATCGCATTGAAATGCTCTCAACGGGTATCCGATCGCAGATCGGCATAAAGATCTTTGGTAACGATCTGAAGACGCTCGAACAGGTTTCGCGAGATGTTGCCGACGTAGTTCGGACCGTGCCGGGTGCGGCCGATGTGTATCCCGAACAGATCGGTGGAGCACCGTACATCGACATAAAGATCGATCGCCCGGCAGCTGCACGCTATGGTATCGATGTTTCTACGATCCAGGATGCTATCGAAAAAGGTATTGGCGAGTCGAATTTGTCCATCACGATCGAAGGCCGGCAACGATTTCCGGTGCGCGTACGGTACGCTCCGGAATACCGACAGAGTGCGTCGGCGCTCGGCGACCTGCCGATCGTCATGCCGAACAGGGTAACCGTTCCGCTCTCGGCTGTTGCACAGATCCGGCAGGTGGAAGGCCCGGTGATGATCTCGAGTGAAAATGGCCTGCTCCGCGGGACCGTCTTGTTGAGTGCTCGTGGCCGAGACGTGGGGAGTTTTGTCGAGGCGGCAAAGGAGGCAATTGCCGCACAGCTCGCTCTGCCCGAAGGGTATTACTTAACGTGGAGCGGACAATACGAAAACCAGCAGCGAGCCCGGGCGCGCCTTTTGATAGTGGTCCCAATAGTTTTGGTGGTGATCTTCGGGCTGCTCTATTTGACCTATCACTCGGCGATCGAGGCGGCCCACGTCTTGCTTGCCGTACCGTTCGCGCTCACCGGCGGCGTCTATCTTCTATGGCTTCTCGGATACAACTTTTCGGTAGCGGTCTGGGTCGGGTTTATAGCGTTGTTCGGAACCGCGGTTCAAACCGGCGTTGTGATGGTCATCTATCTGAACGAAGCCGTAAAGAAAAAGAAAGACGAAGTGGGACGGATGACGCGTGAAGATCTGCTCGACGCGGTTAAGGAAGGTGCACTTTTGCGGCTGCGTCCGAAGGTCATGACGGTGACGACGGTGGTCGCCGGATTACTTCCCATTATGTGGAGCGCGAGCGCCGGTGCCGAAGTGATGAAACCGCTCGCCGCGCCGGTTCTGGGCGGCATGGTTTCGAGTCTGCTCCACGTTCTAATAGTCACGCCGGTTATTTTTTATTGGATAAAGGAGCGACAACTGAGAGTAACGACAAATTGAGCCGGGTAAGTATTAAAATGCAGTTCTTTTTTCCTCAAATATCTTTTCTGTTCGCCGCATTGATCTTTGCGGTCGGCCCTCCGGCGCTCTTTTCGCAAGCCGGCCTTGCGACGTCGAACGAAAAAACACTCGAACGCTATCTGGACCAGACGAGCGGTGTCACAGCAGACGATGCGGTTCGCATTGCGCTGGAAAACAATGGCGAGTTGTTGGCACTGCGAAGCGACGTCGATGCCGCGCGAGCCCTGGTCAAGCAAGCACACCTTCGCGCCAATCCAAGCCTTGAAACGAGCGGATCGCGGCCGGCCAGAGGCACCGATAATACTTTGATGGTTCGGGGAATATTGCCGCTGGAGCTCGGCGGGCGGCGAGCCGCGCGAATCCTTGTCGCCGAGCGCGAAGCTTCGCTGCGCGAACTGGAGCTTGTCGATCGCGAAAGGTTACTGGCATCAGAGGTCCGTATGAAGTTTGGTGACGCCCTCGCGCGGAGCCTGAAATTACAACTTGCAGAGAATCTTGTCGCCGAGGCGGTTCAGCAGCTCGACCTCGTAAAGGCCCGCGTGGTCGAAGGACGAACGGCGCCGCTTGAAGAAAGCATGACGCTCGTCGAGGTCAATCGGCTTCGTTCGGTGCGTGAGATCGCGGAGGGGGAAACGAACATCGTATTTCTCGAACTTCGCAGCTTGATGAACATGAGGCCCGAGGACCCGTTGCGGATCCGCGGTGACTTTCAGAATCTCCTTGTTACAATGCCACCGCTCGCTGATGCTACGAGTGCAGCTTTGCAAAACCGGCCCGATCTCGCGGGAATGCGTGCGATAGAAGATCTCTCCGTTGCCCGGATAGAGCAGGCTAGGGCCGACGGGCGCATTGACGCGAGCGTCAGCGGGGGGTACCAAAGAATGAACTTCAGCTTTCCGCTCAATGGGCTTACCGACACCGGGCAAGTGAGACCGATACAGGGCATTTTTCATTCGTTCGTCCTTGGCGTCACTCTTCAGCTCCCCGTACGCGATCGGAATCAAGGAAAGATCGAAGCCGCGGCCGCCAATCGCGACGCTGCTCAGAAACGACGCGAATTTGCCGAGATCATCATCAGACGCGAAGTTGCCGCTGCGCGTGCTCGATATGAAAGCAGTGCTAGGGCTTTGGAGATCTACCGCGTCGGCGTGCTCGATCGATCGCGCGCCAATCTCGACGTAGTTAGGCAGACTTATGAGCTGGGATCGAAGACTTTACTCGACTACATAGCCGAGCGCCGCCGCTATATAGAGACCGAAAATGCATTTATCGACGCGCAGCGCGATGTCTATCAGGCACGCGTCGAAATTCTACGCGCTACAGCCGCGCGGGAGCTAACGAAATGAGCAGCGAAGACCAGGAAAATTCCATTGTGGAAACCGAACTCGATCAACAACCGCCCGACCCCGAAGGTGGATCGCATGAACGCCCCGCGTTCTTCACCCGAGAACGTTTCGCGAATCGAAGATACATTATCGCGACCTTTGCGATAACGGTTGTTACGATCCTGATCGTTTTCCTTATCTGGATATCGAGAACCGGCGAGGGGGGAAAGCCCGTGCCGGCCCCTCGAACAACATCGTTCGGCGAGACAAATACCGGGACACCGATTGGCGAAATGACTCTGACTCTGGCGCCCGATATGGCGGAGCGCGCCGGGATCCAGATAGGGACCGTAGGTGAAAAACTGGCGACAGGCGAGGGGATGGCCCCGACAACCGGAACGGTCCAGGCAAATGCATATCGCGAAACACCGGTCATCTCCCTCGTCGGCGGGATCGTCCGCCGGGTCGATCTCGAACTGGGACAAGCGATCAGCCGCGGACAGAGAGTGGCCGTCATCTCTAGCGAAGAATTGTCGCAGACCGAATCGCGATACCTAACGCTGCAGAAGGAGGTCGAAACCGCGCGACAAAATTATGCCCGCCAGGAAAAACTCGTTCGCATCAGTCCGGTGAGCAGTGCCGAGCTCGACCAGGCCCTTGCTCGACTGAAAGCTGTGCAGGCCGAATACGAAGAGCATCACAGTCATCACGTTCGCACAACGCGTCTTGTGGCGATCGGCGCTGCGAGCCGTGAGGAACTCGAACAAGCCACGACGAAATTTCGCACGGTTGAGGCCGACCTTGCCGAAGCGCGCCGCCGCTACGACCGCGCGCTGCAGATCGCGGAAATTGATCCGTTGAGCCGCTCCGCGTTCGAGGAGGCGGCCGTCAAGGTCCGCAATTCCGAGTCCGAGCTCTCGGCCGTCCGCGAACGCCTGCGACTTCTGGGATTGCCGCCAGCAACAATAAATTCTCTCCGATCTCCGTCACAAATAAGCACTGAACTGCCTGTCACGGCTCCGGTCTCAGGCGTGGCGACGGCGCGATCCGTCAACGTCGGGGAAGTGGTCGAAGCGAACAAGGAGTTAATGCGGATCACAGATCTTTCCTCGGTTTGGGTGATCGCCCAGGTCTATGAAAAGGACCTTGGACGCATTCGGACGGGAACGGGTGCGACGGTTACGTCTAATTCGTATCCCGGTGATGTTTTTCGCGGCCACGTGACCTATATTGATCCCAACATCGACCAGGAAACGCGCACGGCTAAGGTTCGTGTTGAGCTTGGAAATCCAAATCGCCGGCTGATGATCGGAATGTATGTCGGCGTCGCGTTCGGAAGCGGCGGACAAGGCGAACGAACCATGCCAGTGGTACCCGTGGCCGCAGTGCAAAATATGAACAACCAGCGGGTGATCTTCCTGCCGACCGACCAGCCGAATGTTTTCCTGATCCGTCCTGTCAGTCTCGGCCCTGAATCTGAAGGATTTTTGCCGGTGCTTGATGGGGTCACGGTCGGCGACCGCATCGTAACCGAAGGAAGTTTTCTTCTCCGCGCCGAATGGATCAAACTGCACCCGGAGCAGTTCTGATATTTTCCGAACCCAGACTTAAACTTCGCCCTTTTTTGGCCGTACGGTTTTTCCGTAAAAGGTTACGGAAATACCTGTTTATTAAGCATTTCCTTCTAATAGCGTCTGATTCATCGACGCTGTTCACCCGCGAGACGGCTCGCGTTACCCAAAACCTTATCCGAAATGGCAACTGCGGCTAATGAGCCGCGGACGCAAAGCCTGGAATCCATGGAAGGATCGTCCGGCTGCCGAAGTGAGGTGCAATGAAGCCGCTTTTCGTAATCTTCTTATTAATACTTACATGTTTCTGTGCATCTTCCCTTGCTCAGAGTAGCGTGGGCATTAGCTTCGATCTGCGACCCGAGGCCGGAAACACGTCCACCCTTGGCGGAGCGACCGGCTCACGGCTCACCAAGAGCTCGGGCGGATCGAGGGCGTCTTCGGCGGGCTCTATCGAGCAACGGGTTTTTGCTCTTATCAATGCAGAACGAAATAAAAACGGATTACTCGAACTCGAATGGAGCGAGAGGCTCGCGGATGTCGCGAGACTGCATTCCGAGGACATGGCAAACGCTAAGTTTTTCAGTCACCGGGGATCCGATGGATCAATGGTTGACGACCGTGCCGACCGGTTAGGCCTCGGATCATGGCGAGCGATCGGAGAGAACATCGCTTACATGCGCGGCTTTGACGATCCTGCTGCGTTTGCCGTAGCGAAATGGCTCGAATCTACTGCTCACCGAAAGAACCTCCTTGGCCCGAACTGGAAAGAATCCGCCGTCGGCATTGTGATAACTGAAGACGGGACGTATTACTTTACGGAAGTCTTCCTCCTTAGAAAATAATCCAGTCAAACCGAGTGTCGCGGATTTTCATGGCAGTATGCGTTGTGACAGTCCCCTTTCTGGCCCACGCACGGTAATTTCAACCGTGCTTTTATTTTTCCATTTACATTAGACGTGCCGCCTCCTATTCTAAAAAGAATGGACCAGGCGGCGCTCACTTTACCTTCCTTCGCGAAGATCAATCTGCATTTGCAGGTGATAGGCCGACGCGCCGACGGGTTTCACGATCTTTGTACCGTATTTCAAACGATCTCGCTGCACGACATGCTGGACGTCTCGCCGGCGGATGAACTAAGAATGACATGCGGGGACGACAAACTACCCGTCGGCGAAGAGAATCTGGTTGTGCGGGCCGCGCTTGCTCTTCGCGATGCGGCTGGAATATCTTTCGGAGCCAGAATTCATCTTGAAAAGCGCATTCCGGCGCCGGGCGGCCTTGGAGGCGGCTCATCGAATGCGGCGACCGCGCTCCTCGCGTTGAGAAAGCTTTGGAATTTAGACTTGAATATAGACGAGCTGCACTCGATTGCTGAGGGACTAGGATCCGACGTTCCCTTTTTCCTTTATGGTGGCACTGCGTTAGGGATGGGGCGTGGCGAGATCGTGGAACCGATCGGAGATTTCGAAGCGGAATCTATGCTTGTAGTAACTCCAAAGGTCGCCGTGGCAACCCGGGAAGCCTTTAAACGCGTAGGTGCACGCGCCTTGACAAAGCAGGAGTCGAAACGTAGACTTCAAATTTGTCGTTTTGACCTCGAATCGGCGGATTTTGACCATACGGCGTTCAAGAACGACTTTGAAATATCTGTTTTCGCGGCCTATCCGGAAATCGAGCGGGCAAAAATTGCCTTGCTCGATCTTGGAGCCGACAGAGCGATGCTCAGTGGCAGCGGTGGAAGCGTTTTCGCAATTTTTGACAAAGAAGAGACACGGCAAACAGTAATGAAAGCCCTTGACGATGAGGTCAACTGGCGAAAGTTTGCCGTAGCGACAATTTCACGGAATGAATACCGTGAGGCACTTAAAGAAGTGTTTTAGGTCGCTTCCGATCAGTTTCTGAAATAATTGGGGCGTAGCCAAGTGGTAAGGCACCGGTCTTTGGATCCGGCATTCGCAGGTTCGAATCCTTCCGCCCCAGCCATTTCACAAATCGGAATGCGGCTTTGTATCAGAACAAAGCCGCTTTTTCTTTTTGGGGGCAGTGGTCGGTGATCAGTGGTCCTTGATCAGTTTGTAACTGAACTGACGACTGACGACTGAACACTGAACACTGAACACTGAACACTGACACGATGAGCGTAACCGGCAACGTCAAGATTTTCTCAGGAAACGCCCATCCGGCGCTGGCTAAAGAGATCTGCTCGCATTTGAGCTGTGATCTTGGAAAGGCGAGCACGGAACGTTTTTCCGACGGCGAGTTCAACTTTCAGATCGACGAAAACGTTCGGGGCTCCGATGTGTTTATCGTTCAGCCGACTTGTCCGCCGACGGATCAGCACCTGATGGAGCTGCTGATAATGATGGACGCGTTTGTTCGAGCTTCAGCGGAACGAGTTACGGCCGTTATTCCGTATTTCGGTTATGCCCGATCTGACAAGAAGGACCGGCCGCGTGTGCCGATTGCCGCAAAGCTTGTTTCGAACCTGATCGTTAAGGCCGGAGCGGAGCGAATTCTGACAATAGATCTTCACGCGGCGCAGATACAGGGTTTCTTTGACGTACCGGTCGATCACCTTTATGCGGCCCCGATCGTCGTCGAATATTTCAAATCGAACCCGATCGAGAACCTGATTGTCGTCGCTCCCGATACAGGCGGAGCAGAGCGGGCCCGAGCGTATGCCAAGCGGCTAAATGCCGGACTTGCTCTTTGCGACAAACGTCGGGAGCGTGCGAATGAAGCGGACGTGATGAATATCGTCGGTGATGTCAGCGGCAAGAATTGTTTAATCGTCGATGACATGTGCGATACGGGCGGAACGATCTGCAAGGTCGCCGCGGCATTGCATGAAGCCGGAGCCAACGAAATTTTCGCGTGCTTTTCGCATGCGGTGCTGTCGGGAAGCTCCGCCGAGAGAATAGACAAATCGCACTTGAAAAAGGTCATCGTCACGAATACGATCCCGCTCCGCAACAGTGCGTTAGATCTCGAGCAGAGCGGAAAAATAGAGGTCTTGAGTGTCGCAAAGCTACTTGCTTCGGCGATAAAGTCAATTCACGACGAGACCAGTGTTTCGTCACTTTTCATCTAGTTTCAGGTTTCAAGTTCCTGGTTTCTGGTTTCTAGATGAGACGAGAAGCAACGAACTAAAAACTAGAAACTAGAAACTAGAAACTAGAAACTAGGAACTAAAAAGGTTATGGCAGAGAAAATTGTAGTAAAAGCCGAGAAGCGGGATGAGCAGGGCAAGAATGTGAACCGCCGTTTGCGAGCCGAAGGGAAGATACCGGTCGTTGTTTATGGCGGCGGCACCCAATCTGTCGCGGCGGTCGCTGAACTTAAGGACCTTGCCGCGATCCTTCGGACCGACACCGGCGTCAATACCGTATTCTCGCTCGATATACCGGGCGAGGGCGTGAATGACGTTATTTTTCAGGATCGACAGATCGATCCGGTCAGAGGCCGCTTGATCCATGCCGACCTGCGTCGGTTCGCACGCGGTGAAAAGATCGAAATGACCGTACCGATACACCTCCTTGGCGAGCCTGAGGCGCTGAAGGAAGAAGGTGCGGTGCTGACGCAGGCTATGCGTGAGATCAAGGTCCTTTGCGAACCGGCGAATACGCCGGATTCGATCGACGTTGATGTCACGGGCCTGACGTCCGAACATGCAGTGCACGTTTCCGACCTCAAGGTTGGGCCGGGCATCGAGATACACGAATCGCCGGACACTGTCGTCGCGTCGATCGTTATCGTCAAGGAAGTCGAGCTCGAACCGCAGGTCGAAGAAGGTGCTGAGCCTGAGGTTGTTGGCGAAGAGAAGCCGGCTGAAGACGGCGAAGGCGGCGGCGAAGGCGAAGGCGGCGAGTAGGTTTGGAACCCAATTGGCTGATCGTCGGTCTCGGGAATCCGGGTGCGGAATACGAACGAACGCGGCACAATCTCGGCTTTATGCTCGTTGATATGCTCGCTCGCGAGAGCCAGACTCAGATCAAACGGGCGGAGTGCCGCGGTTTGATCGGTCGGGCCGAGATTGAAAACCGAAAGACCGAGCTCGTGAAGCCGCAGACGTTCATGAACCTTAGCGGCGACGCGGTAAGCTGCTTGCTGCAGAAGCCGGATCGAAGCATTGAGCGCCTGATAGTTGTTTCGGATGATCTCGCGTTGCCGTTTGGGAAGATCAGATTGCGGCCGAGCGGTTCGCACGGCGGACACAACGGGCTGAGATCGATGATCGACTGCTTGCGGACGAATGACTTCATTCGCTTGCGGATCGGGATAATGCCGGAACATCCGGTGATGAACACGAAGAATTTTGTGCTGGAGAACTTTTCGAAAGTTGAAAGTACGGAAGTTGAAAAGATACTGGAAACGAGTGTCAACGCCATTCGAACCGTCCTCAGAGACGGCATCGACAAGGCGATGGCCGAGTTTAATTGATTTGCGATTTAGATTTTAGATTTGCGATCTCGTAGCGGCCCCGAGGAAGATCGCAAACGAAAATCGAAAATCCCAACGACGGAGGAAAATGGCAAACAGGACATACGAAGTGATGTATATCGTCGATCCGGAAACACCGGCCGACAAACTCACGAAATTGAACGAAGCGGTTGGAAAACTGATCGAGAAAGAAGGCGGAACGGTTGTTCGAATGGACGACGGCGGAAGGCGGACACTCGCATATCCGATCAACAAAAAGACCGAAGGATTCTACATTCTTTTTGAGGTCGAAGGCTCGGGCCAGGAGATCGCCGAGCTTGAACGTCGCATGCGTGTCAACGATATGATCATCAGATATATCACCGTTCGTGTCGACGAGGACCGCAAGAAGGCGGAGAGAAGGACGGCGAAACGTGAAAAGCGTGCGGCGACGCGTGCAAAGTTCCGTCCGACTGAGGAGACGGCACCGGAGGCGGCAGCTTAACGCCGGAGAGAATTATGATTGATAGAGAAATGGATGTAATTGGGGAACGGGACATAATGGCCGGCGGCGAAGAGCAGTTCGGCGACAAGGCTCCGCGTCGTTATCAACGGCGACGGCCGCGTCAGGTGATTCCCGACTACGTAGATTGGAAGGACGTCGAATTTCTTCGGCAGTTCATTCCGGAGCGCGGAAAGATCATGCCGCGTCGTATCTCCGGAGTTTCGGCTAAGGACCAACGGCGAATTGCTACGGCGATCAAACGCGCTCGTTCAATGGCTTTACTGCCGTTCGTTTGGGAATAGGTTCCGATTTTGGATTTTGGATTTTGGATTTTGGATTGAAGCCGTACCCGACCGACAAACAGTCGGAATCGATTGCGGCGTCGGTCCTGCCTTTGAGGAAATTATCATGGCAAATACAACGATTCTTTTAAGAGAAGACGTCGATGCTCTCGGCGGACGAGGCGAGATCGTCAAGGTTCGGGCTGGCTACGCCCGTAACTATCTGCTACCGCAGGGCCTGGCGACGCTGGCGACCAAGGGGAACGTCAAACAGATCGAGCAGGAGCGCGAAGCTTTGCTCAAGAAAGCTGCGGAAGACAGGTCAACGGCGGAGGCGCAGAAAGAGCAGATGGGCGTCATTGAGCTCGCTTTTGAACGGAAGGCCGGCGAAGGCGGCACGCTATTCGGCTCGGTGACTTCCATGGACATCGCCGAAGCACTTCAGGCCAAGGGTTACGAGATCGATCGTCGCAAGATCGTTCTTCGCGAGCCGATCAAGGAAACCGGCGAATACACGGTGAACGTCAAGCTTCATCGAGATGTCGTTCTGCAGGTTCCGGTCAAGGTCACCGGTGAAGGCGGAGAGATGCCCGAGACGAAACCGGAGAAAAAAGCACGAAAAGAGAAAGCGGAATCAGAAGAAGTTCCGGCTGAAACGGCCGAAGCGGAGACTTCCGCGGAGCCGGCAGCCGAAGAAGAGGCGCACGAAGCGTAGATGAATTTACGTTTTCGGTGAGAAACGGACCGCGTTCGGTATTTCCGGACGCGGTTTTTGTTGCACTAAAAAATTGTTCGAGATGAAAATTTACATGCCGCATCTTTCGCTTTAGAATAGTCCCAACTCATTCCCCGAACAGACATGGCATTTGCATTCCCCGAAGCCCGACGAGAGCAATTTTTAGAACGTCCGCTACCGAGCAGCGAAGAGAGCGAACGCGCCATTCTGGGAGCGATCCTCCTCGACAACGCGCTGATCGCGCAAGCTGTCGAACACCTCAAGGCCGAAGATTTTTACGGCCCGCTTCATCGACGGATCTTCAACGCGATGATCTCGCTGTTTGAGGCGTCGAAACGGATCGACCCGATACTTATAGGCGAAGAATTGAAAAAGGACGGCTCGATCGAGTCGATCGGCGGCATCGCGACGATCACAAACCTGACATACGGTCTGCCGCATTTCACAGACGTCAAAGACTACATCAAGGTCGTCCGCGACAAGTCGATGATGCGTTCGCTTGTCCGGACGTGTAATGAGATAACCAGCGAGGCGCTCGAAGAGGAAGAGGATGCCGAGGTCGTGCTCGACCATGCGGAGCAGATGATCTTCCAGCTTACCGAGATGGAAGAGCGGCAGGGATTTTCGCGGATCCAGCCGATCGCCGAGAACGTTTTCACGAAAATACAGGAATACGCTAAGCATGAATCGCACGCGTTGACCGGTTTAGCGACGGGCTTTCGCGATTTGGACCAGATAACATCGGGGTTTCAGCCGAGCGATCTGATAATTGTCGCCGCCCGCCCGTCGATGGGAAAGACAGCGCTTTGCCTGAACATCGCCCAGCGTGCGGCTGTGAATGAAAAAGCGACGGTCGCCGTCTTCTCGCTTGAAATGTCGAAGGAACAATTGGTAATGCGTATGCTGAGCTCGCAGGCGTCGGTCGATGCAAGGAATCTGCGAACGGGCATGCTTTCGAAATCTGATTGGGCCCGGCTCGCCGAGGCGATCGGAATCCTTGCCGCGACGGACATTTATATCGACGACACACCCGGTATCAGCGTGCTCGAGATGCGTGCCAAACTTCGGCGTTTAGCGGCCGAGCAAAAGAAGCTCGATCTCGTGATGGTTGATTACCTCCAGCTCATGGGCAGCTCGCGACGGAATGAGAATCGGCAGCAAGAGGTGTCACAGATCTCGCGCGATCTGAAAACGATCGCGAAAGAGTTCAACGTGCCGGTAATGGCGCTGTCTCAGCTTTCGCGTGCACCCGAAGCCCGAAATCCCCCGCGACCGATGATGTCCGATCTTCGCGAGTCGGGAAGTATCGAGCAGGACGCCGATGTCGTCGCATTTATCTATCGCGCCGATTACTACGCAAAGAGCCAGGACGAGATCCC
>JBBKXD010000338.1:0-3423 GCA_037969295.1 Pyrinomonadaceae bacterium
AAGCGGCTTGCGGAGACAGATGCGGAAGAGATTGAACTGAACCCACGTCGCCTGGTACTAACCGGCGGCTTCGGACGCAATCTGGAAACAACTGGCGGTCTGACCGCAGCGTTGGCGGATCTTTACAGTTTTGGGATTCCAGCGACCGAATTGAATAAATATATGGCAAGTGTCTCGGCGGTCGGTTCAGCGAACCTAAAGGATTTTGCTTCGAGATATCTTCACGGCGGCGATATCATCATCGTCGGCGATTACTCGATCTTCAAGGACGATCTTACGAAGCGTTTTCCAGACATGAAGATCAAGGTGATAAAGGCTGACGAGTTGGATATCACAAAGCCGGATCTGCAAAAATAGGTTCGAGCCTAAGTCCCAAGTCCCGAGTCTCAATTCGCTTGAGACTTGGGACTTGGGACTTGGGACTTGGGACTTGAGACTTGGGACTTGGGACAAGGGACTAGGGACTTACGGGGCTTCTTCGTTAGAATATCCTCAATGCATCGCGACCTGCGCTCCTTCCTTCAAACCCTCAGAAAAGAAAATGAGATCGTCGAGATATCGGCTGAGGTCGATCCGTATCTCGAGATCGCCGAGATCCATCGACGGGTGATCGACGAGCAGGGAAAGGCGCTTCTTTTCACGAACGTGAAAGACTCTCGTTTCCCGGTCGTGACGAATCTGTTCGGCACCGTCCGACGGATCGAATTGGCGTTTGGAAAAAAGCCTCAGGAATTCGTGAACCGCGCGGTTGAGATGGTCGAGGTGCTGCTTCCGCCAAAGTTCGGCAAGTTGTGGGGCTATCGCGATATGGCGATCACCGCCGCGAGGATCGGAACAAAGAAAGTGAGAAATGCCCCAGTTCTCGAATCGCGGCAGTCCGAAGTCGATCTCGGCGCGATCCCTTTTCTTCAGCTATGGCACGAAGACGGCGGACATTTCAATACGCTGCCGCTCGTCTATACCGAAAGTCCGGTAACAGGAAAACACAACCTTGGCATTTACCGGATGCAGCGTTATGGCGCATCGACGACCGGTATGCATTGGCAGATCGGAAAAGGCGGCGGCTTTCATTATCACGAGGCTGAACAGAGAAACGACTCGCTGCCGGTGACCGTTTTTCTCGGCGGGCCCCCGGCGTTGATCATCTCCGCGATCGCGCCGCTTCCCGAAGACGTGCCCGAACTGATGCTCGCGTCGCTTCTCGTTGATGAAAGGATCCGGACCACCGCAAATCCCGTCGCGGGCGGGCATCGCTTACTTGCTGATTGCGAGTTCGCTCTGGTCGGCCACGTGCCGCCGCATGAACGAATGCCCGAAGGTCCGTTCGGCGACCATTACGGATATTATTCGCTGACCCACGACTATCCGGTATTTCACGCCGACGCTGTTTACCACCGCAAAGACGCGATCTATCCCGCGACGGTCGTTGGCAAGCCGCGCCAGGAAGATTTCTTCATCGGCGATTATCTGCAGGAATTACTGTCGCCATTATTCCCGGTTGTCATGCCCGCGGTGCGAGATCTTTGGAGTTATGGCGAAACCGGCTTCCATTCGCTCGCCGCGGCCGTCGTGAAAGATCGTTATGCTCGCGAAGCGCTTTCCGCCGGATTTCGCATTCTGGGCGAAGGCCAGTTGACGCTGACGAAGTTCTTGCTTCTGACCGATACCCCGCAAGACCTCCGCGATTTCCGTTCGCTGTTCGAGCACATCCTCGAGCGCGTTGAATGGGATCGCGATCTTTTTATTTTCGGCCAGACGGCGTTCGACACGCTCGACTACGCAAGTGGCAAGATCAATCACGGAAGCAAGGCGATCCTCATGGGGCTCGGCGAAGCAAAACGAGAGTTGCCGGCCGAGTTTCGCGGATCGCTGCCCGCCGGCATCGTTCGTGCCGAAGTTTTTTGCGGAGGCTGCGTGGTGGTCGAAGGACCATCGTACGCGGACGAAAAGGAAGTCGGAGATCGTCTGGCGAAGAGCGGTGCGTTCGATGGTTGGCAAGTTGTCGTCATTCACGACAACGCCGATGTCGCGAAATCCACCGACAAGTTTCTTTGGGCGACGTGGACCCGTTTCAATCCCGCGACGGATATTTTCGCAAAGAATGTGACGCTGAAACACAATCAGATTGGCTACGACGCACCCATCGTGATCGATGCTCGAATGAAGCCGTGGTATCCGAGCGAGGTGGAGCCGCGCGCTGATATCGTTAAACTTGTGGATGAAAGGTGGAGCGAGTATTTCCGACGGTAACTCGTAGAACTCTTCGGACCAATTGCCTTCTAATATTTCTCGACGACGGATGCGGATCTCAAGAACACGCTTACTGCTTATTCTGCTTACTGCCGCGATTCTCGCCGCTCTCGGCCTCGGCTATTCATATTTCATCGAACCTAATCGACTGGTTGTAACGGAACAAACCCTGAACATAAAAGGTTGGGACCCGGCCTTCGATGGGCTCAAGATCGCGATGATCTCAGACATACACGGCGGATCGAACGGTGCGTCAGCCGAGAATATTCGCCGCGTCGTCGATACAACCAACGCTCAGAATCCGGACCTGGTGGTCCTTCTCGGCGATTATGTTTCGCAGGGTAGCACGCGCCAGCCGACCCATCAACGCCCGCTTCTCATGCCGATGAGTGAAGTTGCCGACAATCTCGCCGGTCTCAGGGCAAGATTTGGCGTTTTTGCCGTGCTTGGAAATCATGACGGGTCGTACGGTGACGACGAGGTCACCGCGGAGCTGACCCGCGTCGGCTACCGTGTGCTTCAAAACGAGATCGTTTTTATTCGGCAGAACGGCGTCGCCTTGCGTCTCTTCGGAATGAAGGACCATCTGAAGCTCGCATCCTGGGATACATTCGACGCAATGGTCCGATCGGTGGTCGCGGCCAATCCGAAAGACGGGCAGATCATCGTGCTCGAGCACAGCCCGGACATTCTTTATATTTTAAACTATTGGAAGAACCTCAACCCGGACCTCAAACTTATGCTCGCCGGGCACACGCACGGCGGGCAGGTATGGCTGCCGATTCTCGGGACACCGTTCGTTCCTTCTTCCGTCGGCCAACGATATGCTCAGGGTCATATCAATGAAGAAGGTGTCGATATGTTTGTCACGAGCGGGATCGGCACGAGCATTTTACCGTTTCGATTTATGGTTCCGCCGGAGGTTGCTGTGATCACCATCCGCAGCACCGGCGAATAACTTCCAGTTCTCAAGGATTTCGTGTTGTTTCGTGTGTTTCGTGGTTGGTTCTTCTGTATTTGACTAAGTGCATCTGTGTTTATTCTCGAAAATTGTAACCACGAAGCAACTGTGTTAAGAGTCAAGCGCCGCCGACTTGAACTCGAGACCATCGCGGGTCATGGCGTTCAGCATGACGATCATTTTTCTAGCACAGGCGATGTGCACAACTTTTT
>JBBKXD010000339.1:0-4449 GCA_037969295.1 Pyrinomonadaceae bacterium
ACAAATCTTTGCAGATTTTTAGACCAATGCCCTTATTTCATCGTCTTATCATCGTAAAAAGGGCTACAATACGGAAGATCTCGTAATAAAAAACTTGTGTTTCTCGAAGGATTGGTCTAAATTGCTATCTGTAAAACATAATTTAACGGCCACCGGCCCCACCTTGCCGTTGTCGAGAAATCCTTCACAGATATAGAAAAATTCAATTAGTTGCCTAGAGGAGGAAAGGGTATGTTCAGCTTGAAATCGCATGCGCTGATGCGAATGATAAGCGTGTCGGTTTTTGTTCTCCTATCGTCGGTAATAGTACCGGCGCAGGACGATCCGGATCCAAATTCACCGACGCCGATCTTGCTTAGCGAGAACGATTCGACACGGGCTCTCGCGTCACCGCTCGGTAAGAGCAGAAGGTCATCGCGAACGTCCTCACGAGTTTTTTGGTCGAACCAGAAAATCCAGATGTTTGCGACGAATATCGATCTGCTCGATGGCGAGGGAGCGAACGCGTTCCGCGTTTACATTCAAGACGCGAAAGGACGCGAATACCGCTTTCCGGTCCTCGATATCCGCCCCTCCGATCTTCAAAAGAATGTCTTCGAAATTGTCGTCGCGTTGACTGACGATCTTCGTTACTGGGCCGAGCCTCCGACCGAGGGAGACGTTTTGGTGCGGCTAACGTGGCGCGGTTTGTCGAGCAACCGTGTTCGGTTGGCTCTGGGCGCGACTGGCGGATCGATCAAAGACGATCCGGATGCAAGGCCGACGCCGTTGTCGGCGGTGGACGCCTTGGCACGGTCTAAGGAAGACGAGGGTCCGACGAGCGAAGCAGTCGGCTATCGTTGGTCGGGCGACCGCATGAGATTTCTCGAGCAGGCGACATTCGGGGCCTCACCCATGGAAGACTATCGAGTGCGACGAATAGGTCTGCGTTCGTGGCTCGCAGATCAGTTTTCACAGCCCTATCCTTCATCAGCGAATCCATATCCGAACATTCCTCTAATGAGCGTGAATACGGATACGGCTCCGCCGCTCGGATGTGGGCCGCTGCCCGTTCCGAACACGCCGGAATTTCAGGCTTGCATCCGCGACCATTACCAGATGTA
Source organism: Pyrinomonadaceae bacterium (assembly GCA_037969295.1). Lineage (GTDB taxonomy): Bacteria > Acidobacteriota > Blastocatellia > Pyrinomonadales > Pyrinomonadaceae > OLB17. Next base: position 1,104 of record JBBKXD010000339.1, read on the forward strand.
TCAGCCGCAGAAATGGTTTTTCAAAGAGGCTTTCTATGGCACGCCGCAGCTTCGGCACCGAATAACCTGGTCGTTGGCTCAGATCTGGGTGATCGCCTTTCCGGATACACAGCAATCGTCGCACATGATCGAATATCACCAACAGCTGAGCAAGAATGCCTTCGGCAACTGGCGGACGCTGATGTACGACATGACGCTGAACCCGGGAATGGGGAACTATCTCGACATGATGCGCTCGACACGGACAAGCCCGAACGAGAATTACCCGCGGGAGATCCTTCAGCTTTTTAATATTGGGCTTTTCATGCTGAACCCGGATGGAACGCTTCAGGATGACGGCATGGGGAATCCGATCCCGACGTACGATCAGAACACCGTCAATAATTTCACGAAGGTCTTCACCGGCTGGCGAGACTGCCGTCCGGCAGACCTCAATGCGAGCTGCCCGGATGCTGTCGGCGGGACACAGGATTATAAAGATCCGATGTCATTGAACACGGCGCAGCATGATCTGACGACCAAGACGCTTTTGAACTATCCCGGCGTCACGACTCAAAACATCGCGGCCTGCACCGGCTGCACTGCGGCGCAGATCTATACATACGCTTACTCGTCCCTTAACCAGGCGTTGGACAATATCTACAACCATCCTAATGTGGCTCCGTTCGTCAGCAAGCTCCTGATCCAGCACCTCGTCACCAGCGATCCGACGCCGGGCTACGTCGGACGTGTTGCCGCAGTTTTTAATGCCAACCGTACCAGCCCAACGCAGATGCAGGAAGTCGTTAAGGCCATTCTGCTGGACCCCGAAGCGCGTGGCGATGTGAAGACAGATCCGCGTTACGGAAAGCTCCGCGAGCCTGTGCAGTTGCTTACGAATGTCCTTCGAAGCTTCGGTGTCAGCTCAGCCGATCTTGCCGGTCAGAGCGACGGCGTCGTCAACGGTTCGATTGCAGGGTTGGGTCAGAGCGTCTTTCAAGCGCCGACGGTATTTAACTACTATCAGCCGAACTACACTGTCCCGGGATCAACGATACTCGGTCCGGAGTTTGGTATTTACACGACGTCCACGTCGATCGGACGCGCGAACCTTTTCGCGACGTACGCTTTCAACGGGCTCACGCTTGCACTTCCTGACAGACCGAACGGCACGCGGATCAACCTGACAGAAATCCAGGCAGTTTCGGCCGGTGATGCGACCGGAAATCAATTGATGGATTACCTGAATACGAAGATGATGCACGGCACCATGTCGGCACAGATGCGAAGTGCGATTTTGCCTGCGGTCACGGCGGTCGCGTCCAGCAATCCGACGCTTCGTTCGCAAACGGCCATTTACTTGATCGCGACCTCGTCGCAATACCAGGTGCAGAGGTGAAAACTATGAAACAAGATAGACGTGATTTCCTGAAGAAGACGGGCTGTACCCTGACAATGACGGCGCTCGCTACCCAGATGGGCCATTTCGGCTTGATGAGTGCGATCGCACAAGAGACAAAGGACAAAGCCGAAGCCCTTGTTCCGAGTGATTACCGGGCGCTCGTATGCATCTTTCTGTCCGGCGGCAACGACGCGAACAATACCATCATCCCGAATCACAACGACGGGACGATAAGCAACTATGCTGCTTATGCGGCTGCGCGTTCTGGACAGGGTTTGGCAATTGCGCAAGCGAACCTGGCTGGTACATCGATCATAGTTCCGCGGATGAGCAACCTCGCATATGGTTTGCATCCCGGCCTGGGCGTTCAGGCTCCGGCAACTAATATCGTCAATAACGGTATTCACGAGCTATGGGGGATGGGGAAAATGGCCATCGTCTGTAATGTCGGAACTCTGGTTCAGCCAACCACCCGGGCGCAATTTCTGACGGCGGGCTGGCCTAAGCCGTTCCAGCTTTTCTCTCACTCCGACCAGGTCTCGCAATTTCACGGCGGCCGAAGCGACGTCGACTCGTACACCGGATGGGGCGGTCGACTTTCCGATATACGAACGACGCCGGACAATCCGACAGGTCTGATCCCGATGGTCACCTCTATCTCGGGTGCTCAGTTGTTCACCGCAGGTCAGACGACACTGCCGCTCGCGATCGGGACCGGAACCTTGGGAACGGTCCTTAACCCGATAAGCCCGAACAACACGGGCACGGCGCTGAGGACGGCCTTCAACGGCCTCCGTGCGGTCGATCTCGACCACGACTTGCAGGCGGCCGCCAGCCACCTCACCGATTCTGCGATGTCGGCGAATGCCGTTTTTCAGACGAATCCGTACGATCCACTGGGATTCCCCGGGACGGGTATCGGAAACCAGTTGCGCCAGGTCGCACGCGTGATCAAGAAGCGTACCGACCTCAGCATCAATCGCCAGGTCTTTTTTGTGCAGCTCGGCGGGTTCGACACGCACAACAATCAGGTTGGTGGTCAGAACAACTTGCTCGTACAAGTTAGCCAGGCGATGCGAGCATTCTATAACGAGATGGTTACACAGGGACTGGCGGACAAAGTTACGCAGTTCACTATGAGTGACTTTTCGCGAACGATGAATCCGGCGGGAACCGGCGGCATAGTAGGCAGCGATCATGCCTGGGGAAGCCATTCGTTCGTGGTCGGCGGCGGCATAACCGGCTCGGACTTCTACGGAATGAATGGTGCGAATGGTACGCCATACCCACATCTTGCATTTAACACGGCCGACGATGCTGACAACGGAACCGGAGCCCGCGGACGCTGGATACCGGCGACGTCGGTTGAGCAATACGCGGCGACGATCGCTCGCTGGTTTGGTGTGCCGGAAGCAAATCTCGTCAATGTCTTTCCTAAGATAGGCAATTTTGCGAATACCAACCTCGGCTTTATGCAGCCGCCGGCGGCATAGATCCGAGCAAATTCTTGTTTTTCCGCCAGGCAGGGCGCTGCGATGCGTTCTGCCTTTTTTGTTTTGCTTTGTACGGCTCGGAAAGCCGCTTATGAAGTGTCGAGTTTTTCATCCTTCTTGAACTTTGACCGTCGCGAACCTAGAATCGAAATGACGTCGTGAATCTACCGAACTACTTAACTTTTGCCAGGATCATAATAGTGCCGTTGCTGGTCGTCGTTTTGCTGACGCCGGTGGCCGATCAGTGGTTCGGGGTCAGCGGATACGCGCTTGCGATCTTTATTTTTTTGATCGCATCCTTCACGGATATTCTGGACGGCCATATTGCCAGGCGACGGAATCAGGTTTCGACGCTCGGAAAATTTCTCGACCCGATTGCGGACAAGCTTTTGGTGTCGGCGGCCCTCATCGTCCTTGTCGAAAAACATCTCGCACCGTCATGGGCCGTCGTAATTATCCTGAGTCGCGAATT
>JBBKXD010000340.1:0-2621 GCA_037969295.1 Pyrinomonadaceae bacterium
TTTGGGTGTTGAAGATTCTCAGCCCGAGATTCTTGAGGTCATAAATATTGTGGAGGGGAGAAAGTCCCAGGCCGCTGAAGGTTAGTAAAGCGAAGGTGTTCTGAGCAACGCGTCGGAGCCCGAGAAAACCTCGCGGCTCCGGACGTAACCTGAACAGCTACTCTACCGAAGCGGAAATGTCGGGCGAAGTTCCGTCCGCATTCCACAGTTGCGGCGTTTCGAGCGCCGCCGTGTCTATTTCTGCCTCAATCGCAAACTTCAGCACTTCATCGATCGTGTCGACTGTGTGAATTGTCATGTCTTCGCGAACTTCGTCGGGAATGTCAGCGAGATCCTTTTCATTTTCTTTCGACAAGATCAGTGTCTTCAAACCAAAGCGATGGGCCGCGAGCAGTTTTTCCTTTATTCCGCCGATCGGCAGCACCTTGCCGCGAAGCGTGATCTCGCCCGTCATTGCCACGTCATGGTGTGCTCGCCGTTTCGTAAGCGCCGAAACCATTGCGGTTGCGATCGTGATACCGGCGCTTGGACCGTCCTTTGGAATCGCACCTTCAGGGACGTGAATGTGAAGGTCTTTTTCGCGAAAATCGCTCGGCGCGATCCCAAGCGATTCAGCTCTGGATCGAACGCAAGTCAAAGCGGCACGAGCCGATTCCTGCATAACTTCGCCAAGTTTTCCGGTTAGAGTAACTTCGCCTTTTCCTTCGACGAGGGTCGCTTCAACCTGAAGAACATCCCCGCCGACCTCGGTCCACGCAAGGCCGTTGACCAGCCCGATCTCACTCTTTCGGGCGATGTCCTGTTTACGGAACCGGATGGTGCCAAGCAGCTCCCGCACCTTTTCGGCATCGACAACGACGCGAAAATCATCCTTCGCCTCGGAAACGACATATTTCCGAGCGATCTTTCGCAGGCACGAACCGATCTCGCGTTCAAGGTTTCGAACTCCGGCTTCGCGGGTGTAATGGCGGATGAGTTCGAGAATACCGTCGTCCGTAAATTTGACCTTCTCCGCATCGATACCGTTATTCTCGGCTGATTTTTCGATCAGGTGCCGTATCGCAATTTCGGACTTTTCGCGTTCCGTGTAGCCGGAAAGATGCAGAATCTCAAGCCGGTCCTGCAACGCCGGCGGAATAGTGTGCAGCACATTCGCTGTTGCGATAAAGAAAACATTCGAAAGGTCGTAATCGACATCGAGATAATGATCGCGAAACGTGTTGTTCTGTTCCGGATCGAGCACCTCGAGCAGTGCAGAGCTCGGATCACCGCGAAAGTCACGGCCGAGCTTATCGACCTCGTCGAGCAAAATAACCGGATTTATCGTACCGGCCCGCTTCATCAATTGAATGATCTGTCCCGGCAGGGCTCCAATGTATGTCCTGCGATGGCCGCGAATTTCGGCTTCGTCGTGGACGCCGCCGAGAGCCAATCTGACAAATTTTCTGCCGGTCGCCCGTGCGATCGACTTCCCTAGCGATGTTTTACCGACGCCCGGTGCTCCGACAAAGCATAGAATTGTTCCCTTCGGATTTTTTACAAGCTGGCGAACCGCAAGAAACTCAAGAATGCGTTCCTTAATTTTCTCGAGGCCGTAATGGTCCGCGTTTAGAGTTTTCTCCGCCTCGATCAGATCTTCGATCTCGTCCGAACGATCTTTCCACGGTACATTTATCAGCCAATCGAGATAGGTTCGCGAAACGGTGCTTTCGGCGGACATCGGCGGCATTGCCTCAAGACGCGAATACTCCTGCATCGCCTTGTCCATCGCCTCTTCGCTCATTCCGGCTTCTTCGATCTTCTTCTTAAGATCGTCAAGCTCGGCCTTGTCGTCCTTTCGTCCAAGTTCCTTGTGGATCGCCTTGATCTGTTCGTTCAAATAATATTCGCGCTGGTGCTTGTCCATCTGCTTTTTCGTTCGCGAATGGATCGAACGGTCAATCTGGCGTTTTTCGATCTCGCTTTCAAGCACTTCCGCGAGTTTCTGCAGTCGTTCCTGGACGGAAACCGTTTCCAGAAGAGCTTGCTTTTCTTCGACGTTGATGCGCAGGTGCGAACTCATCGCGTCCGAGATCTGCGCCGCCGAGATTCCGCGTAAACTTGCATGAAGAGCGTCGGTGTAAGCATCCGGCGAAACTCGCAAAAACTGTTCAACCAGCGTATGGATCTTTTGAAGCAATCCGTCCGTACGGAAACCGGATTCTTCAGTCGAGACGACCTTGCGAACGTGAGCATAAAACATTCCGTCCTCGTCCTGCTCAACCCTTACGGATTCGCCGCGGTCGCGACCTTCGACAACGACCTTGATCTGGCCGTTTTCCTGCCGCTGGGCCTGTAAAATTCTGCCGAGCGTGCCGACCTTATAGATCTGGTCCGCTTGCGGCTCGTCCACCGTCGCGTCGTGCTGTGTCGCCAGAAATATGTCCCGCTCACCGGTCATCGCCTCTTCCAGAGCCCTTACCGAGCTTGGCCGTCCGATCTTAAATGCGACCTTTGTATATGGAAAGATGACGACGTCACGAATTGGCACCATCGGAAATCGTTTAATGTCCGCGGGCATTTGATCTGTAAATTCTTGCATATTTATGGGGGAATCCGACTTAGCTCAATCTGTGTGCGAC
>JBBKXD010000341.1:0-6253 GCA_037969295.1 Pyrinomonadaceae bacterium
GACTGGAGCGCAGGCATCCTTGCCTGCATGAGTGCGAAGCACGAAAAAGCGATCATAGTTCGAGATCACGAGGGCACGACGCCGCGGAAGCCGCGACGTTGCAGGCAAGGATGCCTGCGGTCCAGTCCGTTGACTATCTGACGTCGAACGCGACCTTACCAGAGATAACGGTCAGCTTAACATCACCATTTGCGTCCACTGCGACGAGGTCTGCTCGCTTTCCGATCTCGATGGAGCCGTGGTCCTCGTCGATTTTCAGTAGTTTTGCCGGATTCAGTGAAGCCATGCGTGAGACTTCCGATTGGGTGAAGCCGATCGACAGCATTCCTTTCACCGCATCAAGCAAGGTGACAACCGAGCCCGCGATGCTGCCCCGTTCGTTTTGAGTTCGGCCATTTTTAACCGTCACCTTCTCACCCCAGATCTCGAATTCGCCATCTCCCATGCCCGTGGGCGCGACCGAGTCGCTTATCAGAGATACGTTGCCTGGGCCTTTTATCCGACATGCGAATTCGAGCATTCTCGGATCGACGTGAATTCCATCCGCGATGATGTCGAACGTGATTCCAGGATTTGTTAGAGCCCAGCCGACGACGCCGACGTCGCGGTGATGAAGTCCGGTCATCGCGTTGTAGAAATGCGTAAGGTGACGTGCTCCGGCATCGAACGCACTGTTAAGGGTTTCGACAGCCGCCTTTGTGTGTCCAATAGACGCGATCCAGCCTTGTCCCGTTAGTTCCTTCGCGAGCTCAACGCCACCGTCGATTTCGGGAGCGAAGGTCGTCATGTGGACTCCGCGTTTGAGTCGCGGCAATTCAGCGAGCTCGCCGCCGGTAAACTTCTTAAAAAACTCCGGCCGCAGAGCGCCGCACATTTTCTCGTTTGCGAAAACGCCTTCGTAATGGACACCCACAGCCTGAGCGATCGGCTCGGCCTCTTGAATTTCCATCAGACGATCGATCGTTGAGATCGTTCGTTCGTAGTTTTCATCCGAATCCGGAACCAGCGTCGGCATCCATGCGGTCACACCATTTCGGGCGAGAAAGTTCCCGACCTTGATCAATCCATCCAGATCCGCTGCGTTCACGTCCACACCCACCGCTCCGTGAATGTGAACATCGATAAATCCAGGAACAAGGGTCAAGCCCGTGCAATCGATAGACTCTTCTGTTCGGAGTACGGCTGAACCGACCGAATCTATCTGACCGTCGGAGATACCTACAGACGAGTCCTTGACGACACCGGTCGGAAGAACCACCGACGCATTGATGAGATGTGTATTGGACATGAAGTTTTTATCTTATCAAACAAAAAAGCCCGCGCATCTTTTGTTAGACGCGCGGGCAGAATTATCAGTGCCGGGTTCTACCAGTAGAACTTCGCGGCGAACTGCATTGTTCTCGGATCGCGAGCAGCGAGAACCGCTCCAAAATTCGCGGCGGTCACGTTTGTACTCACAGTCGTGAAGTTGGTCCAGTTGAATACGTTGAACGATTCGGCTCTAAGCTGCAGCCGCAGGTTCTCCGTAAAGTTGAAATTCTTCGACATCGTAAAATCGACACGCCGAGTTGGCGGGCCCTCGACAATACCGCGGGGCGCAGTGCCGACCACGGCCGGAATTCCCACGTTCTGTGCGGTTGTCGGATTTGGCTGGAAGCATCCACTCGGATTCAAGGGTCCCGAATTGCCCGTCACAAAAACCGGCTGGATCCATTGCTGCTGCGTGTGGGGAGCATTCGCGTTTGGATTACAGATAATTACCGGTCGTCCGCCCGCTATAAGTGCTGGTATGAAACCAAGCCCCGCAGGATCGAAACTCGACGTTACAACAGTCAATGGCAAACCGGTTTGATAGGTTGCAATGCCCTGGAACTGCCATCCACCGAGCAGGAGCCGGGCAATTCCGCGAGCGTGATCGAAGAACGGCAGGTCATATACCCAGTTCGCGGTCAGGATATGCCGACGGTCGAGGGCCGCCCGGCCGTAATCGCCCTTGATATCATAGGAATTTTGCGGAGCCGTCGAACGATCCGTCTGGTTGTCCGAAAGGTTCTTCGACCATGTATAAGCAAGGTTTACCTGCGAACTACCGGAGAACCTGTGCTGGCCGAACACCTGCAGACTGTGATAATCAGAATTATACTTCGGCTGCACGATGTTGATCGAGCGATATCCACGATAGGGTCGGATCTGATCCAGAATATTCGATGCAGCGGCGGAAAGGAAAGCCACGCCCGCGACCTGACAAGGCGCCGTTGGAGTCGTCGATGTACCCACTGCGCAACCCGTAGGTCCTCGCGAGATCGCATAGCCGGGCTGAAGTTCATTCAGCTCAAACGCACCGATGAGGTTCGTTCCTTTCGAGCCGTAGTATCCAACCGTGACCAGCGTGTTCTTCATCAACTGACGTTGAACGTCCAGTGACCAGTGCTGCAAATAAGGCGTCTTCCAATTCGCCTGCAATGCTCGGACATTGGGAGCGGTCGTCGCCGCCGCGACCGAACAATTGCCGCCCGGTACGGGATTGGAGATATTGATGCCCGTCACCGTGCACGTCTGCTGGTAAGGTGGATTCAACCCGATGTGCTGCAGTAACGTTCCGTTCAGGACCTGATCGTGGTAGATACCGTAACCCATTCGAATTGATGTATCGCCGCGCTTAAACGGATCCCACGCGAGACCGACACGTGGAGCAAAATCCGTCTTCGGTGCGTCAACCACGAACTTGCCAAATGGAGACGGAATCGGCGTACAGTTAAAGTTAGACGGGCCGGTGGTGTAGTTCTGGGCGTTGGCGATCATTCCGTTGCAGAAGTTTTTGCCCGCGGCCGCAACCCGGGCTCCGGCGCCTGTAACGAGCGGTGCCTGTGCCGGATCGAATAACTCGGGAACAAAGTTGGTTATTCGGCCATTTTTATCGTAAGGCGAGCCAAAGAACGAATACCGGACACCGCCGTAAAGTGTCAGATTCGGTCTGAGTTTCCACTCGTCCTGGACAAAAGCTTCAAAGGTCTTTTGCCTTAGGTCGGCAGTGTAGTCAAAACTCGCTTGTGTGAATGTGGCGTTTGTACCGAGCAAGAAGTTTGCCCACTGCTGCTTCTGGGTGTTTCCACCGGTTGCGATCACGGCACTGGTCCCTCCAGGGGTATTGAAGGCGCTGTAGATGCCTTCGTTGCTGCCGGCCAGTGCATTCTCGTTCTTACGGTAGAGCGAGTAAATGGCTCCAAATTTTATCGTGTGATTGCCGTTGATCCAGGTGGTATTTCCACTCAAATTCTGTTTCCACGAAAAATTGTCGTAGGGACCGAAGCTTTGAAGGTTGCTAAAGCCGGTTCCGGTCAACGTAGGCACACGGTCGCGCGTTACGGGGTACGGAAGCGGAGGCGTGATCGGAGAATTCGCAAGAGCGATCAATCCGATATTCTTGCTCAGGATCGCTCCATAACCGAACGTATAGCCAGCCTCAAAAACAAGGTTCGGTGACGCAACATAGGTCGAGTTCAATGTATGGGTTCTGCCGGGCGAGTTGGTCTCGGTAAGCGAGACACCCGGGAGGCCCGAACCGCTCGAAAACAAAGAATTAGCATCCTGTGTCGGGATCTTGTCGCGTTGGAAACGATAGTATGCCGAGAAATCTTTAGTGATGCTCGTGTCTACTTTGATCATCTGCTGTCTGAATTTTGAGACTCCGCGCGTCGGGTAGCTCAGGGCGAATGCACCCGAACCGGGATTATTCGGGGTAGGGACGTTGTTCCAGATATATTGAATGTACTGCTGGGAGATCGGATTGATCGTTGCGACGCTGCCCAGCGGCGTTCCGGCAGCCAATGTTGTGGTGCACGTCGTTCCGCTCGCCTGCAAGCAGATCGGCACATCGAAGACTCCTTGCTTCAATGCGGCCGTCGGGACAGTCGAATTGAGCGTCGGAAATCGAATATCATCCCGATTTTCCATCGAGTAGAAAAAGTACGTCCGTTTCATTTTGCCGAAATACCCCTCGTCCTGTGAGAGATTTCCGAAGTTAAGAAAGTACACCGGACCGCCGACCGTAAGTCCATAGTTGTTGTAGCGGAACGGGGGCCTGATCGCTTTTCCGTTCGAGTCGCGGGGCTGCGTCTGGTTGTTAAAGTACGTTCCGGCATTGAACTTTTCATTTCGAACGAACTCAAAGAAATTTCCGTGGAACTTGTCGCCGCCGCTGCGGGTGACGATATTCACCTGGCCGCCGCCACTTCGTCCGGATTCTGCCGGATACAGCGAGCGGAGAACCTTGAATTCGCCGATCGAGTCGACACTCGGGTATGCCTGGATCGTAAGGTTCGAACCGCGGTCAGTTACGTCGGCTCCGTCCACGGTGAAAGTATTCTGGCTCGATCGAGCACCGTTGACCGATATCTGAATCGTATTCGCCTGCCCTTCCGGGTTCGTCGTTCCGACATAAACTTGATCGGAGAGATTGCTCGAAACTCCCGGTGCGAGCGTTATAAGCTGCACCCAGTTTCGATTGTTGATCGGCAGCTCTCGTGCCTGGTCACCGTTGATCGTGGTACCTACCGTTGGCGTATTCAACTCAACCGAGACGCGATCAGCCTCGACCGTGACCACCTCGGAGATGTTTCCTGCCGTCAATTCGATCTCGACGTTGCGGCGCTGGCCGACATCCACCTTGACATTCGTACTGACCGACCTTTTGAAGTTCGGTGCCTCGACCGAGATGTTGTATACATTCACGGGCACGTTCGCCGCCGTAAATTCTCCGTTATCGTTTGTCGTCACCGTTCGAACCACGAGGTTATCTTTTGACGGGATCGTTACCGTCACGGTAGCACCTGGGACGACCGCACCAGCCGAGTCCTTCACCGTGCCGACGATCGTACCGTTTATCTCCTGCCCGATCACCATGCCTGTCAGGCAGAGCGAGATCGCCATCGCAAACAGAATCGAGGTCCATGTTTTTTTGCTTGTCATAGTGTTCCTTCCTCTTTCAAAAAGTTCAAAATTCAGTATTGCAGGTATAAGGATAATTTAGGTTTTCGGAAGTTTATCCAAATTTTCGTTATCGTTCGCGACACAGAAAAACTGAGACTCTTTACCTAAATCCTTGAAATGAACAGGTTGTTACAAAAAGTGAGTGCTGTGAGTTTTTATAACTCTAAATCTGCTATTTGTAAAGCAAATACGGTGCCCTGCGTTTCTCGAAGTCATCCAGACTTTTTCTCCATGACTTCACAATAGCGTCGGGCGATTCGCCCCTCTTAAGCATGTCGAGAATTTCGGCGTTCACGAGCAGACGCCCATAGCGATCGGCTTCCCATTCCTGGGGATAATGCTTGCGCAAGGCGGCGGCTATTTCGATTCCCGTCCGGACCGGTTCGAAGGAGCTTCGATCGGTGACAACGATGTTCACTCCGCCGAGCTGTTCGTCCTTAAAAACGGAAGCGTTGGGCTTAAATCTTACCGGCACGAATCTCACACCTTTAAGATCTCGTCCATTCAGATAATTCGCTAGTTTCTGCCCGTCGAGCCACGGGGCACCGACCACTTCGAACGGCGTGTCCGTACCGCGGCCGACGCTTAAGTTTGTCGTCTCGAGCAGACCGATTCCCGGATACAGTGTCGCCTCATTGAGCGAACGCATGTTTGGGGAAGGATTGATCCACGTCTGTCCCGTCTCGTCGAACCACATCGCGCGCGACCAGTTCTCCATTTTGATCACGCGAAGGTCGGCTCCGATCTTTCGCTCGGCGTTCATCATCTGCCCAAGCTCGCCGATCGTAAGACCGTAACGGACCGGAATTGTGTGGGCTGCGATGAACGAAAGTTTATCTTCCTCGGCGATCGGGCCTTCGACATCGACGCCATTGATCGGATTCGGACGATCGAGAACGTAAACCGGGATCTTCGCCTTCGCCGCTTCTTCCATTACGTTCTTCAATGTCGCCGTATAGGTGTAGAAGCGAGCACCGATGTCCTGGATGTCGTAGATGATCGCGTCGAGATCCTTCAGCTGTTCGGGTTTCGGCCGCCGCGTCTCGCCATAGAGCGAAAATATCGGCAAACCGGTTTTCTCGTCCTTCGAGTCGTCGATCTTTGCGATGTCGAGTTCCCCGCGAATCCCGTGCTCCGGTGCGAATAGCGAAACGAGCTTGAGATTCTTTGCTCCGAACAGAACATCGATCGTCGGCTGGCCAGTGAAGTTTCGGCCGGTGTGATTTGTGACGAGGCCGATGCGTTTGCCTTCGAGTTCTTTGAA
>JBBKXD010000342.1:0-15842 GCA_037969295.1 Pyrinomonadaceae bacterium
TGGCCATCGGCCGAAACGATAATATCGCCCAGGGTTCCGTTCGCGGCAACGGCACGAAGACCGGCTCTTTCAGCGGCACCGCCGGGTACCAGACTATAAACAAGCAGTCCCTGCTGGACAGGCATACGATATCCGCGCTCCGCAAGATCTTTGACACTCGGCAGCGATGCACCGAGTTTCGGCCTTCTGACTTCGCCGAACTGGATAAGCTGCGGGAGAACGCGCTTCGCCGTGTTGACGGGAACCGCGAATCCGACCCCGACCGATCCGCCGGCCGGTGACAGTATCTGTGAATTTATACCGATCATTCTGCCGAACTTATCAAGCAAAGGCCCGCCGGAATTTCCGGGATTGATCGATGCGTCAGTTTGGATCGCCGCATCGATCGGCCGATTGTTGCGGGCCCGGATCGGACGCTGCAGTCCCGATATGACACCAGTTGTTAACGTTCGGTCGAGGCCGAAGGGATTTCCAATGGCCAGCACTTTCTGGCCGACCACAAGACTATCCGAATTTCCAAGCGGGACGACCGTCAAACCGGTGGTCGGCGGATCGATTTTTATCACCGCAAGGTCCGTGTCCGGATCGCCGCCAACCAGCGTCGCCGGATAGTTTTTTTCGCCACCGAAACTCACAGAAAGCTTTTGCGCGCCTTCGATGACGTGATAATTCGTGAGGATATGTCCATTCGAATCGATCACCGAACCCGATCCGTTTCCCTTGCCCTCCTGGGTTCCGCCCCAAAAGTCTTGTCGGTAAGATGTCGTGTTGATGAACGCGACACCCGGCGAGATAGTCTTATAAACCTCGATACTGTTCTGCTCATCGCTGACGGCGTTGGGATCCGAAATGCCCTGCGGTGCTTGTTCGGCAAGGCTAACCATCGAACGATCCTTATCATGAAGAAAATTTGTCAGCGAATAGACGAGGACGGTCGCCCCGACGGCGGTAATTGCGGCGGCCAAAGCCAGCAGAATAATTTGACGGGCCGACACTTGATAAATAGGTTTGCTTGCCATAATGACTTTTTCCTTTTTGTAAGTGATTGCAACGTTTTTGATGCCTTAAATTCCAAGCGGCGTTGCGTAGTGATTACGAAAAAACAAAGCCTCGTGTTTCGCATGAAACATGAGGCTGAGTATCTATGCGAAGATCGCTTAGATCATATGATCATCGCGAGAAAACCATTCGTAAGCGATTCAAGATCGGAGAAAGCTGTCTTTGAAATATAGCCGAACGCCGTCAGCCCGGTGACGACATGAATCCCCATAAGGCTGATATAAATAGCAAGCGCAAGCGTAAGGCCGTGTCTCGCAAGTGCCCTGTTACCCCAACGTAACAGCACGAGCGCGGTAATCGTACCGATGGCGATCTTCGCCGTCAGGAACGTCACGTCGCCTGAGTCGAGAAGTCTTGCCATCAGATGGTTGCCCTCAGTCGCCACGCCATTACGGACCCAAATAATAGTTAGGATTGCGTCGAGAAGATTTAGTGAGAACAAGAGAAAAGTCTCGCGAAATAGGTGCATATCAACCCCTGGTTCAGTAAATCGTGCCAATTCGATCCAAAAGGGGCATAGCAAGGTTGCCCGGGTCGGGGGCCTCTTGAAACGAAACGAGCTGCAGTTATGCTCCAATGATATGTCTAAACGGTTTCCTATTTCAAGAAAAACTTTGCCTGAAATTTCTACTTCTCGGATAGTCACGAAATGCTAACCTTGAAATTACATACTGACGGAGAGGAAGTTTTTACAACGATTTTGGATGAACCGGCGTCGAATGTCCGCAGCTGCCTCGTGCTGTGCGTTACATCGGATACCGGTGAAATTGGAGGGAAAATATGAAAAAGCTGTGGAAAGTTTCAATAGTTGCGGTGTTGTTGTCGCTGATGACCGTTTTTGCCGACGATCTGTCGGCCCAGACTCGAAAACGTCCGGTCGCCCGTAAGCGAGCCGTGGTCAAACGAACCGTACCGGTGGCGAGGCTCTATACCGTACCGAGCGGAAAGCGCATACATGCGCGGATGAACGAGACCATCAGCTCTAAGACCGCGCGGGTTGGCGATACCTTCACCGCGAACATAACCGAATCGGTTTATTCGAGCAACGGTGTGGTTGTCATTCCCGAAGGAAGTGAAGTTTTTGGCCGCGTCGATGCGGTTGTCGCTTCGCGGAAGGGCGGAAAGCCGGGTACGATCGACGTCAGCTTTTACCAGGTGCAGCTCCCGAACGGAGTAAAGCGTCGGATAAACGGTTCGTTGACCGATCTCGATAGCGACGATGCGAAAAGCACTGCCGAGGGGACGGCCACCGGTGATCGAATGAAACATCGGAAGATCATCTTTATCGGCGGCGGCGGAGCAGGCGGTGCAGTTCTTGGGGGTGCGATCGGCGGCGGCAAGGGCGCTCTGATCGGCGGTCTTCTCGGTGCCGGTGCGGGTTTGCTTGGCGAGCGTATGACCAAAGGCGAAGATGCCGAAGTGCGATCGGGAACCGAGTTCGGCGTGATCCTGAATCAAGCCATCTCGCTTCCGCGATTTGCGGAAGTAAATCCGTAGAAGGCGACTGATTCGTACTAGCAAAGCCGGGAAAGTTAGCTCTTCCCGGCTTTTGTTTATTTTGATTTCGTTGCGGCTATTTCAGCGCTAGTTCATCCTGCCTGCCGAAGTCCTCAAGGTGTCTTACGATCTTTTGTATCAACCACTCGGGTGTCGAAGCTCCCGCGGTTACGCCGACGCGGGTCGCACCTTCGATGTCTTTAGAATCGATCTCATCCTCAGTCTCGATAAGAAAGCTCTTTTCGCACTGTTCCTTACAAACCGCCAGCAGCTTGACGCTGTTCGAAGAATGGCGGCCGCCGATGATGTAGAACGCATCGACCATTCCGGCAAGTGCGCGAGCGGCGTCCTGGCGATCGCGCGTAGCTGAGCAGATCGTGTTGACGATCTGAACTTCGTCGTCGGTTTTTGATTTGATCGCCTCGGCGGTGTCGAAAAATGTCTTTGCCTTGATCGTGGTCTGTGAAACGACAAGCGGATTTCGCAGACGCGGAAGGCTCGCGACTTCGGATTCGTCGCGGATCACAAAAGCATGCTCCGGTGCGTAACCCTTGACTCCGATCATCTCCGGATGATCCGGGCTGCCGACGATAATTACGTGTCGATCCTCCTCGGCGGCGCGGGCCGCGAGCTTTTGCACGCGGGTCACGAAAGGACAGGTCGCATCGACAACCTTTGAAGCTTTTTGCTCGAGTTCTCTCTGAACGTCGGGCGTTACGCCGTGTGCGCGAATTACCGCCGTCTCGCCCCGCTTGATCTGTATCGGGTCGGTGATAGTCGTTACGCCCTGAATTCCGAGCCGGGCCATCTCCTGCTCATTATGGATCAGCGGGCCAAGGCTGCGAACAGTCTCGCCTTCGCCGAGTGCGTCCTCGACCATATCGACCGCACGCTCGACACCAAAGCAAAATCCGTATTCATCCGCTAATAAAACTTGCATTTTCCGCCGTAACTGTTCTACTTTCTTACTACTTTTGGACTATCGCCCCAACACCCCGAATTTTAGCAAATGCCTCTGACAAACGAAAACTCCGACCTCGAATGCCGTTTCCTTCGTTCGCGACAGTTCGCCGCGATCCATCATACCTTTCTCAAGGGCTTCGCCGACTACCTCGTCAAGTTCGAGTTGACCGAACAGCAGTTCAAAAATCACATTACGCTGAACGCCGTCGATCTCAATCGATCCGCCGGGTGTTTCGATGCCGATCGGCCCGTCGGGGTTTCACTCAATGGTTTCGGAAGATGGGAAGGGAAGCCGACGGTTTATGATGCGGGTACGACCGTGATCCCCGAGTTTCGCCGTCGCGGTATCAGCCGTTCGATGTTTGAATGGATGATCCCGATGTTTACGGCGGAGGGTTATACACAATTCCTTCTCGAGGTGATCACCAACAACGATCCTGCCGTGCGTCTATACGAGAAGCTCGGATTTCAAAAGACCCGCGAGCTGTTGCTGCTGGAGGCCAAACCCACAATTCAGCTGGAACGTCCGTCGCCCGCAGATGTCCAGATTCGAGAGATCCATCGACACGAAGATATTCCTTACGCCTTTTTCTGGGACGGTAAGCCATCGTGGCAGAACTCGCTTGACGCGATCCAGCGAAGCGTGCGGATGAAAAGATTGCTCGGGGCATTTATCGACAACATGTGTGTCGGCTATATCGTTTTTTCGGCCGGCGTTGGGCGACTTGCTCAACTTGCGGTACATCGCGATCATCGGCGAAAGGGTATAGCGAGCCGTCTGCTGCTCGAGATGCAGCGTGATGCACCGGGACAGAAACTCCATGTCATAAATCTCGACGAATCGATGACCGAATCTGTCGTGTTTTTTCAGAATCGAGGGTTCAAGAAAGTATTGGGACAGTTCGAAATGCTGAAGGAATTGTAGTCACCTTACCGGTTCCCGAAGTAAGACCTCGGCGGTGCTGCGAGCGACGGCCGCAGCTTTTGAATGAGATTCGCGGAGGTACGCGATCTGCAGAAGAGCCTCGCCGGTCCGGGCAAGCAAACGAAAAAGATCGCCTTCTTCGGCTCCGGTTTTTTTTACAAGCTGGTCCCATGTCATTCCGCCGGCCCATCGTTCGGCGGCCGCAGCGGCGGATAGATTGATCGCCTCGGACGGTTCGATCCCCGAACTCCATTCTTTGTTCGATACTTCGAGAATGATCTCTTCGAGACGGCTGATCACATCGAGCAGATCGTCCGAAAGATATAGCTCACCATAGTTTCGGTCCGCATCCGCGGTAAGCGAAGCCATGAGCCCGGCGGCCGTCGACGGTGTCAGGTCATTGAATATTCCTCGACGCAACGCTTCACCGACAAGGAGCGGACGATCGACACGAACATCGGCAAGCCACTTACCCGATTCGGTAACAGTCTCGGCATGAAAATCTAAATAGCCGAAATGATCGAGAACTTTTGCACGCCGCTCGAACGGAAGCCAGATGTCCAGGTAAAGGAAATCGATGTCGCGAGTGTAATGCTCGATGCGCTCGGCGTCTTCGTAACATTCCCAGAGCAGTCGGTCAGAGCCACGTTGCAGATGTTCGCGAGCTTCGTTGACGATGTCAGACCCGCCTGCGGTAGCGGGCGATTGAGGCTGGGATTTTTGAGTTTCGTTGCGCTCTCGACTGCTGTTACTAGAACCGCCCGCTACGGTAGGCGGTTCCGACATTTTGGCGATCAACTTGTTCATGAGCTCCGACGCGTCGTCCGAAACGTGTTTCTTAAATGACGCTTTCGGCTCATCCAGCGGTTTGTTCTTTCCTTCGAACGTCTCAAGAAAAGCTTGCTCGATATGTTTTTCACGGGTGCTGTAAATATTCTTGTAGACACGATTTACCCTATCCAGAACTAACGTGGTCCCTTGTCCGTCATCGCGCATCGCCGAAACCTTGTCTCCGAAAACGTTGAACACCATGAACAGTCGTTTGGAGCTTCGTCCCTGGGTGACGATCCTGCCCTCCTTAACATTTTCACGGAGCCAGTTTTGCCGCAGCTCGGCGCGCGTGGCGGGAATACTTTCGTCAAGACGATTCTTGGCGCTCACCAGCCGTTCGAATCCCTGGACATTGGATTCGGTGATGCCGAACTCATTTCCCCGAAGGCGTTCGGTCAACTGTCGGCGTCGCTCGTCGCGCAAACGTTTCAGCTCGTCGATCTTTCGCGCGGTCTTCCGATACGCAAAGCTCTTCTGCGCGATGTCGCGAACCTGCTCGAAATTGCCGAACGCGTCAAGCAGATTCAAAAGGCTTGTATAAGTCGCTCGAAAACGGCTTTCAAGAGGGTCCGGGTTCGAGCGCAAAAGCTCTGCGATCTTTTTGGGATTTTGAAACTGTCCGGGGACGAGTACTGCGAAGCCGACATTGTCCTTGCCGCGTCGTCCGGCGCGTCCGGTCATCTGCTGCAGCTCGCTTGCAAACAGCGGACGCCAGCCGTCGTTTCCACGAGTATCTGCGTTGACTATGACGACGGTCCTGGCGGGAAAATCGACGCCGGCGGCGACCGTCGATGTCGCGAAGATAGCGTTCAGCAAACCGGCGGACATCATCTTTTCGACGAGCAGTTTCCACGCCGGAATATGTCCCGCGTGATGAGATGCAACACCCGCATTTACAAGGATCTTCTGGTGCTTGTGTCGTAAGATCTCCGGATTGTCCGCGGAGAATTCGAGAAAGATCTGTTCGCGGAGCTTTTGCCTTTCGGGATCGGTTTTTTGAGACCGATCGCCCGCCACCTCCGACGCTGCCTCATCGCATTTTCGGCGGGTCGGCATAAAAATTATCGCCGGGAGTAGATCGTAGCCACGCAAAGCCGAGATCAGCTTATGTGGCGGAATTTCCGGCGGACGCGGGTTCATCGGGTAAGTATAACTCAGAGTGACGAGGGACAGGAGACAGGAGACAGGAGACAGGAGACAGGAGACGGGAGACGGGAGACGGGGGCTCGCGAGAGCGTGGTATTCTGACCGTGAAGTATGAAGAAGTGGCTTGTCAGGACCGGGTTTGTTGTTTTGATCGTGATCGGTGCGCTTTTTTTGATCGCAGCGTGGACGGAGAATGATAAGGCGGTGCTGAAAGGATATATACAAAACTCCGAACTGCGAACGATAAAGGAGGGCTGGCCGGGAACACCCGTCGATCAAAACGACAGGTTCATGAATCACGAATTTCCGTTTTTGCCGAGCACGGTCGATCTGCTGAAGTGGAAGATTGGAGGCAATAGCTTCGAACAGGAAAAAGAGCACGACGCCGAACGGCTCGAGGTAAAAGATCCGCGAGGTTTTCTTTCCTCGAACGATGACGGGATATTGTGGCTTGGGCACGCTTCCTTTTTCATCCGAATAAACGGGGTTTGTCTGTTGACGGATCCCATCTTTGGAAAGCCGCCGGTCGTCAAACGATTTGTCGATGTGCCGTCGCCGCTCGAGGATCTGAAGCAGGTCGACTACGTTCTACTCTCGCACGACCATCGCGATCACATGGACGAGGCGACGCTCCGCGCGGTCGCTCAGAAATTCCCGAATGCAAAGTTCGTCGCGGGCCTCCGGTCCGATGACGTTTTGAACGATTGGAAAACGCCGACCAACTCGGTGGAGACCGGAGGCTGGTTTCAGGAATTCGCTCTCGCGGATGAGCGACTTCAGATCTTCTTTCTGCCCGTCAGACATTGGTCGCGTCGCGGCCTTTTCGATACGAACTGGAGATTGTGGGGCGGCTATGTCATCAAATCTGAACGGGAAACGATCTACTTCGGAGGCGATAGCGGATACGGAAGGCATTATGCCGAAGTTTCGGACCTTTTTCCGAAGTTAGACTATTTTCTCATCGGCATCGGCGCCTATGAACCTCGCTGGTTCATGGAGCCAAACCATAATAATCCGGCGGATGCCGTGCGGGCATTTGTTGACTCGGGTGCCCGCGTACTCGTTCCTATGCACTATGGGACCTTTGATATGTCGGACGAACCGCCGAATCAGCCCCTCCGTCTTTTGATGGAAGAAGCGCAAATGAACGGCGTAGTCGAAAAGGTGAAGCCTCTCGCGATCAACGAAGCATTGACCTTCGGACGATAGCCGGAAAACCGGGAGTGGCTCGTAAAATATTTGCGGCCCGGCGGGAATCTGGTTTTATTTCCCGCAAAGCCGCAAAGCCGGAAGGTCGCAGAGCCGCAAAGTCGCAAAGTCGCAAGGTCGCAAGGTCGCAGAGAAGTCATCGAAAGCCGGCTCTAGAGTTTTCCGGGCTTCTGTCGCATAATGATTCAGAAAATCCCTCATGCTCAATGGTAAAAAGATAGTTGTTGTAATGCCGTCGTATAACGCGGCCCGGACGCTGACACGAACGGTCGACGAGATTCCGCGCGACATCGTCGACGAGATCGTATTGGTCGACGATGCCAGCTCGGACGAGACGGTCGGATTGGCGAACGAGCTTGGCCTGACCGTGTTTGTACACGAAAATAATTTCGGTTACGGCCGCAATCAAAAGACCTGTTATCGGGAAGCTCTGAGCCGCGGTGCCGACATCGTTGTGATGGTCCATCCGGATTATCAATACTCGCCGAACCTTATCGTGCCGATGGCGGGGATGATCGCGTACGGCGAGTACGATTGCATCGTCGGGTCGCGCATCCTTGGCAAGGGAGCCCTGGCCGGCGGAATGCCTCTGTACAAATACATCTCGAACCGCTTCCTTACACTGTTCCAGAACATAATGCTGAGCGCGAAGCTTTCGGAGTATCACACCGGGTTCCGCGCTTTTAGCCGCGAGGTGCTCGAAGCATTGCCGCTCAACGA
Organism: Pyrinomonadaceae bacterium; assembly: GCA_037969295.1. Taxonomy (GTDB): domain Bacteria; phylum Acidobacteriota; class Blastocatellia; order Pyrinomonadales; family Pyrinomonadaceae; genus OLB17. The sequence continues at coordinate 8,351 of JBBKXD010000342.1, forward strand.
GAACTCGGACGATTTCGTCTTCGACAATCAGATGCTAGCTCAGGTCGTGCATTTCGGATTTCGCGTTGGCGAGATCTCGACGCCGACCCGTTACTTTGCCGAGGCATCGTCAATAAACTTTTCGCGCAGCGTACAGTACGGGCTCGGCGTGGTGGCAACATCTTTGCGATTCAGACTGCATCGGATGAAACTTTTTCGCTCTCGCATCTTCCGCGTGCGGGGGCCGCGGCTCTTGCCTAATTATTACAAGCAGATCGAGGTTGAAAGCGTCACCGAGAAGCGGTAGGAACCGTAGGTACGAATGAGATCGGGATACCGGAAAGGTGGTATTTCGAACTCACGCCCACCGTTGTCGTTTCGGTCGCCGTCGTATGCTCGTTGATTCGGTCGCGGTCCGACCGCGACGATCTTCAATGGGTTTCAGACGAGAAATACCGGCTGACGAGGATTCATTTTGCCCCGTTCGGGCAACACGTGACACGGACCACGCATTGTGGGAAGACAAACTTTATGGCGTCCATCACGCAGAAAGAGATCACCGTTGCGGTCGCACTGGCCGTGCTGTGCGCTCTGATCTACGGACCGATCGGCGGCTTTCAGTTCGTAAGTCTCGACGACAATCAGTACGTCTATCAAAACACCGCCGTCGCCAGCGGTTTGAATTTTGAGTCGCTGCGCTGGGCGTTTACAAGTTTCTATGCGGCGAACTGGCATCCGTTGACGTGGATCTCGCACATGGTCGACGTAGAGCTTTTAGGGCTGAATTCGGGCGCCCACCATCTGGTGAACCTTCTGTTTCACGCAATCAACGGGGTTCTTGCCTACGCCGTTTTTCGAATCCTGACAGGTGACCATTGGAAAAGTGCGCTGGTGGCGGTGTTGTTCGCCGTCCATCCCGCGCATGTCGAATCGGTCGCGTGGATCGCTGAACGCAAGGATGTCTTGAGCGGCACCTTCTTCCTGTTGACGATCCTCGCATACGTTAGATTCGCCAGAACACCGCGCGAGCCTCAAGAACCCGCAGGCGGTTTTGATATTGCGAGACGATTTCTTTCGCCTCGATACATTCTGCTCGTGCTTTTGTTTGCGGCCGGTCTGATGGCGAAACCGATGTTAGTGACTCTGCCGTTCGTCTTGCTGCTGTTGGATTTTTGGTCGTTAAGACGGTTGAACAAAGTTCGCGACCTGCCCGCTCTGGTGCTTGAAAAATTGCCGCTTTTTCTTCTAACAGCCGGATCTTCCGTGATCACATTTTTTGCGCAGAGGTCATCCGGAGCTGTCGCCACACTCGATTTCCTGCCATTCTCGGCCCGTTTTTCGAACGCAGTAGTCGCGTATGTGAAATACATCGCGATGTTATTTTATCCGGCGGACCTCGCGGTGTTATATCCCCGCGAAGACGTCGGCTTGCTGTCCTTCGTGCTGGCGATAGTCCTGCTCGTCGCCATAACCGTCGCCTCTATTTTGCAGATATCGGCCCGCAGATATCTACTGTTCGGGTGGCTTTGGTTTCTCGGAACCCTGGTCCCGGTGATCGGCCTCGTTCAGGTCGGCGGACAGTCCATGGCCGATCGTTACACATACATTCCCTATTTCGGATTGTTTGTCATCGTCGTCTGGGGCGGAGCGGAGATACTTGAGCGTCTAAGGATCCCGCGCCAAGCTGAGGCCGCCCTTGCCGTCGTAGTGGTCATAGTGTTTTCGGTTGTCGCGTTCATCCAGGTATCGTATTGGCGCGACAGCGAAACGCTCTATAAGCGGGCATTGAGCGTTACCCAAAATAATTTTTTGATCGAGCATAATCTGTGTCATGAGTATGTTTTTTCCGGCCGTCTCGACGAGGGCGAGGTTCACTGCGACAACTCCATCAGAACGAATCCGAACTATGTAGATGCGCAAAATACGCTCGCGATATTGAAATTAAAACGTGGAAATTACGCCGAGGCCGAAAGAGCCTTTCGAGATATTCTCCATCGGTGGCCAAACTATGTTCCGGGCTATGTAAACCTTGCGGTCACGCTGTCGATCGAAGAGAAACCCGAGGAAGCTGAAAGTGTTCTCGCCCAAGGGGCCAAGTTTGACCAAAACGCGGAAGATCGCGCGCTGTGGGTCGATCCGGTCAAGAATCTCGCGGATCTTTACGCAAAGCAGAACAAGCACGAAAAGGCACTCGAGAATTATATTCGGGCGATATTTCTGGCGCCCTACCGGGCCGATGTTCGACGATCTACGGCCGCTTCGCTATACGCTCTTGGTCGATACGACGAGGGTCTGACGCAAATCCAAGCCGCGGTGGAACTTGATGCCGGCGACGCCGACACGTTCTATCAAGGCGGTTTGTTGTTTGAAGCGAAAGGTAAACGGGATGACGCCGTGCTGATGTTCGAACGGGCGATCGCCCTGCGGCCCGACTTTCCGGAGGCGAGAAACAAACTAGAAAAACTAAAAGGAGACAAGACGAAATGATCGACCGCAGAGAGTTTTTAAGTTTGGCCGCGACGACAACCGCCTGCGTCGGACTAATGGCCGGCCGGGGCCTGGCTTCGCCGCAGCCGATCGACGTGGAAGAGGCGACAGTGGCAAGTCTTCAGGCCTCAATGACAAGCGGTGCGACAACGGCCCGCGACTTGGTTCTCGCATACGAGGCAAGGATCCGGACGGGCGACGGCGCGACAAACTCGATGTTAGAGCTAAATCCGGATGCTCTAAGTCTCGCGGTCGAACTTGATCGAGAGCGAAAGGCCGGAAAAATTCGCGGTCCGCTGCACGGAATTCCGGTTGTTCTCAAAGACAATATCGACACGGCCGACAAGATGAAAACGACGGCCGGAAGCCTCGCGTTGATCGACGCCCCTGTCCCGAAGGTTGACGCGTTTCTGGTCCAGCAGCTGCGACTCGCGGGTGCGGTAATTCTCGGCAAGACGAATCTTAGTGAATGGGCGAACTTTCGCTCGACAAGTTCGACAAGCGGCTGGTCCGGACGCGGCGGCCAGACGCGGAATCCGTATATTCTCGATCGCAATCCGTGTGGTTCGTCATCGGGTACAGGTGCAGCGATCGCGGCAAACTTCGCTGCGATCGGCATCGGTACCGAAACGGACGGCTCGATCGTCTGTCCGTCGTCGATCTGCGGGATCGTCGGCTTGAAACCCACTGTCGGTTTGATCTCTCGCAGCGGCGTTATTCCGATCTCGGCGTCGCAAGACACCGCAGGCCCCATGACTCGCACCGTGGCCGACGCGGCAGTGATGCTGTCCGCAATGACGGCCGTGGACGCGTCCGATCCGTCGACAGCGAAGAACGGAACGATGGGGCGAACGGATTACGAAACGTTTCTAAAACCGGATGGTTTGAAGGGTGCCGTGATCGGCGTCGCACGCGACTTCTGGGGAAAACGGGCCGAGGTCGACAAGATCACGGATGCGGCTCTCGATGCGATGAAGAAGGCCGGAGCGACACTGGTCGACGTGAAATTTCCGAACCTGGAAAAATTTGGCGATGCGGAATTCGAAGTTCTGCAATTCGAATTCAAAGACGGATTGGAAAAATATCTCGCCGGCCGCGGTTCAAAATACAAGAACCTCGACGATTTGATCAAATTCAACAACGACAACGCCGCACGCGAGATGCCGCACTTCAAACAGGAGATATTCGAGACGTCGGCGAAGAAAGGTCCCTTAACGACGAAGGAATATCTGGACGCTCGAGCACTGTGCCTCAAGCTGACGCGCGAAGAGGGAATCGACGCGGCGATGAACAAGGACAAGCTGGATGCGATCGTCGCGCCGTCGAATGCTCCGACGTGGATGATCGATTGGGTCAACGGAGACTGCGGCAGCAACTATATCTCGAGCTCTTCACTCGCGGCCGTCGCGGGCTACCCGAGCATCACGGTCCCGGCCGGGTTCCTTCGCGAGTTGCCTATCGGCATTTCTTTCTTTGGCCGACCTTACACCGAACATATTCTTATTCGAATTGCGTACGCGTTCGAGCAAATGACAAAGGCGAGAAAAAAACCGAAGTTTTTAGCGACGGCTAGCTGAGCCGGGCATGCAACGATCGCAGTCCGTCGAGGATGAGATTCTCGTCGAATGCGACAATCGTTTTGCCGATCTCCGTGGGCAGCAGTGCGGAGTTTCCACCGGTGGCGACGATCGACGCATCAACGCCCGCCTCGGCGCGGACCTTTTTGATCAGTCCCTCCACCATCGACACGTAGCCGCAATAAACACCCGACCGGATCGATTCGATCGTTGAAGAGCCGATCACGTCGTTGGGTTTTGTTACTTCCACATTCGGAAGCTTCGCGGTTTTCAAATGCAAAGCCTCGGCCATAGCGTCCATTCCGGGAGCGATGACGCCACCCAGGAGATCGCCAATAGCATTGACCACGTCGATGGTCGTCGCCGTGCCGAGGCTGCACACAACAACGGGCGCGCCGTACTTTTCGACGGCGGCGAATGCCGCGACCACGCGATCGGTGCCGAGTGATTCGAGGGGAACGTACTTTATCTTCAGGCCGAAGTCGAACGAGTTGTTGACAAACACCGGTTCGACATTCGCCGCCGAGCGCAGAAACTCCGTCATCGCGGGTTCGATGTCCGGGACGACGGAGCAGACTATCGCACTTTCGAAGTGGGCGTTGGGCAGATCACCGACGGCAAGTTTTATCTCGTCGGCAGTCGCGTCGCGTTTTGTCGGGATAGAAAATTTTGCGGTGAGCGTTTCGCCCTCGAACAGGCCGAACTTTGTCGCGGTATTGCCGATGTCAACAGCTAAAAGCATAACTCAAAGTGAAAAAGTGAAAAAGTGAACTATTTCACGTTTTCACGTTTCCACTTTTTCACTCTTTAACCTTGCAAGGGAAGTCCGTCGTAGACGATAGTCCAGCCGTTCTTTCGGCTTGTACGCAGGCTCTTGGTGAACCATGCAAGGGCCGCGGTCGGATCATCGTAAAGCTGTACCGCTGGATTATGTTCGCGCGGATCGACCCGGCATATTGCGGCACCGGCGGTCGCGCTTTTGATACAAAGGAGCGCGATCATGCTGTTCTTCTGCAGAACGGCAGTGCGAACGAGGACGTCGGGATCGTCGTCGCTAAAATCCTCGAAATCAGCCAACTCGTCCGAAAACTCGTCGTCGAAATCGAAATCATGTTCAAGGTCAAACTCGTTACTCATAAAACTAAGCGTAGTTAGAAACTACACTGTTGGGTTCCAAAGTTCAATGCGTATTTCACCTCGGAAAAGTTTTTGACGATAAGTTCTTCCGCGAGCTTATTGCCAGTGCGCCTATCGACGACATTCCGCCAGATCTCGTTCTCGCGATAATTGCTTCCGTTGCGTGTAAGAAAGCGATGGTTCTTTTCAAACACGTGATAGGAGTTAGGAGTTTCCGCGTCCGAATAAATGGAGCCTTTTAGATGATCACCGGTCAGCCAAACCTTGATCTGAAACGTTAATTCGGTCTGGTTAAGGAAACGTAGATCGACATAATTGTAGAAAACGCCGGCACCGCTGCCGAACGGGAGCGTGCGGTTCTCATCGGGAAACGGATCGAAACTGTGATGATGCCGCTCGTTCACCGTAAGAGGCGTGTGAAGAGCCATCCAGTAGAGCAAGTTCGATAACTGGCACAATCCGCCGCCAATTCCACGAACGACTATACCGCGCGAAAGCTGCATTCCCTCCACATATCCTTTGGCCGCCGTCGCCTCGCCCACACACTTCCAGAACGAAAATGTCTCACCTGGTTTTATGATGATGCCGTCAATCGGCGGACATGCGATCTTTAAGTTGTGGATCTTGTTCTCCTGAAGCTGCGGGTCCGAGTTGCCGAGGCGACGGCGCAGGAGAGATTGATGCCTTGTGCAGCTAAACGGAAGATTTCCATCGACCCTTTCGGCGGCGAATTCGAGACCTCCGGCGATGTCTCCGACTGTTCGGAACAATCGTTTTTGCAAAATTCGCGTGCGATAGATCGCGGGGTGAAATTCTGAAAGGCGTTTTCGCATTAGTTTGTCGCTCGAACCTGTTCGACATCCCCGGCTTGGACGATCGCTACGGATCCGTTACTGCGTTTGATACGCAGCGCCCCATTACTCTCAAGGCCGTCGGTCGTCCCCGTCACGGTCTCGTTTTCCAGCACAACCCGAACGATCTTTCCCGTGCTGTACGAAGATCTTCGCGTCCAGGCGTCGATGATCTTTGCCGGCCCGTCCTCGCCTTGAAGTTGCTCGTAATAGCGTCCGAGGTGCTGTATGAGCATGTCGATCAAGTCTTCACGACCTACGATCGTTGGCGAGTTGTCTTCGACACACGTCGCCGTCGTAACAAGGTCCGGTGGAAAGTTTGAAGAATGAAGATTGACGCCGATACCGACTACCACAGCCAAGCCTGTAGCGGTTTCCGTCGTCTCCGCGAGAATGCCGGCGATCTTTTTGTTGTTCACGAGGATGTCGTTTACCCATTTAATGTCTGGCGTGATCCCGAACTTTTCAAGAGTGTCGTGAACTGCAACTCCAGCCATCAGGGTGATCAATGGCAGATCGTGCGTTTCGAGCTGAGGCCGTATCACGATACTAAAATAGAGTCCCGCGTCGCGCTCCGACACCCAGGTTCGCCCGTACCGACCGCGTCCGGCTGTTTGCTGACGCGCGACGATGCACAGCCCCTCATCCGCGCCGAGCTTCGCCTGCTTGAGAGCCTCGGTGCTGGTGGAATCAAGGATGTCGAAGGTGAGAAGGCGGAAATTCATTTGGGGATAAAGTCCATGCTGTCAACTTCGCCGCTGGATAAATACACCCGTATACCGATCACCATCGGCACAACTGTCACGAAGACGAATACAAGGATAGGGATCGGTAGTTCCCAAACAGAGAAGCCGTGGTTCGGACTCATGTTGATCAAAACGATCAATAGAAAGCTCAAAAAACTTGGTGCGGCGAGCAGAAACTCCACGATAAAGTAAGCCGGTAATAGCCATTCGAATTTTAATAGACAAAAACCAATAATCAGTATTATGATCGCCGAAATCCAGTCCAGTGCAGCAGGCATGTGCTCTACGCCGCGCACGATCGTTTCAAGGAAAAACAATCCAAACCGCGGATCGAAATAAAAAAGTCCCCCTAAACTATCCGAAAGACTTATCAGTGAATAAAGGATGAGTTGAAAAACGCCGATGAGAATGAGGTAGATCGCCAGAAAATTTAGACGGTGATAGTGGATCATTTCAATTCGGCCTCCACAGCGAGTCTGTGTAAAAGTTTATATCGTCAAAAAAATCTGTTTCGATCTCGAAACCGCTCTCAGCCGCAAGCTCTTCGATCATCGTTCTGGTGTATTTTTGCGAGATCTCCATGAAGATGGGCTCCCATTGATCGAAATCGAAAGTTTGGTTTAGGGCCTTTATCGTCACCGATTGTTTTTCGCGGCTGATGAGAAAGCTGCGTGCGGCACATTCGACCGGGCGGTACTGAGCATAGTGCGAGAAC
>JBBKXD010000343.1:0-2821 GCA_037969295.1 Pyrinomonadaceae bacterium
AATTCCAGCGCCTTTCGCAATTCCGCGGCTGCCTCGTCGAAACGCCGGGCGCGATACAGAGCCAACCCGACGTGTGCGTGGGCACTGGATGATAGCGGGTCGAGCGCTTGTGCTCGCCGTGCTTCTTCGACCGCCTCGTCGAGCATCCCCATTTTTGACAGATGCTGGGAATACCAATTTCGAGCGATCGGATAATTCGGATTCAACTCGATCGCTCGCTTGAAATGTTTTTCGGCTTCGGCCCATTCCCAATAGTAGTCGTCAAGGACGGCCGCCAGCGAAGTGTGTGCTTCGGCGAGGTCTGGGTCGAGTTGGAGCGCCTTTTCCGCAGCCGAGCGCGCCTTCGGATGCGACTCCTTGAGCGGCCAGAATCCGTAACTTCCGAGCAGGTTGTACGAATCGGCCTGCCCGGCATACGCAAGAGCATAGCCCGGGTCGAGCTCGATCGCCTCCGAGTAAAAGTCAAGGCTCTTCTGCAGGCCTTCCGGCGTTAATTTACTCCAAAAAAACCTTCCCTTTAGGTAGAGTCGATAGGCCTCCGTGTTAGCGGTATATTTTTTCGTCAGCTGATCCCGTTCTTCGCCGCTCAACTGCACCGCCAGCGCGCTGACTATTCTTTGGGAGATAGAATCTTGCACGGCAAAAATGTTCGTGAACTTTTCATCGAACGTTTCACCCCACAGGGTCGTCCCGTCTTCGACGCTCACAAGCCGGGCCGAGATCCTGATCCGCTCGTCAATCCGCTGAATGCTTCCATCCAACACCGATTCTACTCCCAGCTCGCGCCCGGCCGCCCGGGCGTCCTGTTCGAGATCTGTATATCGGCGTACTGCGCTGATCGGGCGTACAGTAATCTGCCGGAGACGGCTGAGGCCCGCAATCAAAGTGTCACTCATCCCAAGTTCCAGCGCCTCGTCTCGATTGCCGGCTACCAGCGGTTTGAATGGAAGCACAGCGATGGATTTCGGAGGTGCCGGGGAAGGCGCGGACGGGCGGTTTCCATTCCAAATAAAGAAAAGCAGAACGCCGGCAACTATGATCGCGGCGCTCATGGCTACGGGTCGGGTCGTGCGAGGCGGAAGCGTAGGAAGGGTAGATTCATCTCTAGCCGTTTCCTCCCGTATCGCGTCGTCCGACGAATCGCGCCCATCCAACTCCGCCTGCCTCCGCGGCATTTCCGTTTCAGCCGTCAACTCTTGAACGGCCTCCGCTGCAACCTTTTCCACCTTAGCGATGAAGCGATAACCGCGTCCCGAAACGGTTTCGATAAACTTCGGCGCTTTACGACTGTCGCCCAAAGCCTGTCTGATCTTCGAAATGTTATCGGCCAGATTGCCTTCCTCGACGAAAGCATCCGCCCAGAGCATCTCCATCAGACGGTCTTTCTCGAGCAGGTGCCCGGCGTTCTCAATGAGCAGGCGAAGTGTCTCAAAAGCTTTGGGAGTGAGCGGGATCACCTTACCGTCACGAAGGAGCTGATGCTCAACCGGATCGAGACGGTAATCACCAAACTCAAAAAAATACTTCAGATTTTCTCCCATAAAAGCTGGGCAACACGCCCCTAGAACTTTCCTAGAAACAACCGAGGATTTTCAGAGGACTTAACAAACGGCTCGAAAGTATAGTCCACATCAAGCGGTAATCGCCTTTGTTCGATGATCGTCTTTCGAAGACGAACTTAACACATTGCACATGGCATGTCCGAAGAAAACGATACGACTTCAGAGAGAAGAACATGTGAGCAACCGGCATCAATCGTCGTCAGCCAGCAAACACGCGAATGGCGGCAAAGCAAAGAAGGTCCGCCGAAACTAGGCGGGTCAGATCAAGAGAAGGAGAAAGACAAAATGTTTACCAGAAAAATTTTCATCGCATTAATCATCGCGGCAATGACCACACTCACGGCATTTGCTCAAACCAATAACCCGCCGGCATGGACGAGTCCGACGGGCAGTTGGGAGGGTGTTGTGACCACGATCGGTCCCGGGCCGCTCCCCTTTAGGGTTTTGATGAACTTCACAGCCGACGGTGGCTTTATCGGAAGTGGTGACGGCGATGCAGCCGCGAACCCCAGCGGCAGTCCGCAGTTCGGTGTGTGGCAAAGAATCGGTGACAAAAACTCGAGGACCTATGCGGTCACGTTTCGCCAGATTTTTTATAACCCGGACTCCAGTTCGGCCGGCAGCGCCAGAATGCAGCAGACCGTGATCCTGAACGAGTCCGGCGATACGTGGAATGGGCCGTTTGTCGTGAGGATCTACGCCCCCGATGGCACGCTTGTATTTACTAGTACCGGGACGGCAGCCGCAACCCGGATCGCGTCCGAGCCACTTCTCTAGTATTGCGAATGTGGCGGCAGTTTCTATCGCGGGAATGCAGATTTCTGCGATAGTAACTGCGCGCAACAACCATGAGAGCCGCGAATTATTTTTGAACAGGGATAAAGGGGATGAAAGGGATGATCAAACCGCTCATCCCTTTCATCCCTTTATCCCTGTTAGATAGCTTCCTACGATACCCCGCCCTTCGTATCCCAGCTTCCCTACTGCTTTCTTAGCAACACGATCTGTCCGCCGTGATGGGCACAGTGGGCGTTCATGTCGGCGATCAGATCGCGCCATTTTCTGTGCTCGTGCGGTGGAGCGATCTCTTCGAATTTTGCTTCGTCCGCTTTTTCAAGCAGCTCTCGCCACTCCGTCATAATCGAATCGAACCGCACCGTTTCGGCCTCCCAGTTCTCGGCCTCGCCCTTGTCAAAGGTCTCATCGTTGTCGGCGACCTTGTATTCGTAATCGTTTCCCTTGAATCGCTCGAGATATGC
>JBBKXD010000344.1:0-3196 GCA_037969295.1 Pyrinomonadaceae bacterium
ACGTGGTCGGCACGCACGGCGACGGTAACGTTTCGCGGCGTATCAACGCATCCCGGAACCGCGAAAGGGATTCTCGTAAATTCGATGTATGCCGCCGGAGATTTCCTCGCCGCGTTTCCTAAGACTGTGAAGAACCGGCCGGAAACTACAGAGGGCCGCGTCGGGTTTATTCACCCGTACGTCGGCAATCTGGATATTGAGACATCAACGGTGAAGATCCTGTTGCGTGATTTCGATATCGCGGGGCTCGCGGCGCAGGAAAGGGCTATCAGGAAGGTGATGACCGCGACGCAGAAAAAATATCCGAACGTAAAGATCGAATACGGCAGTGTGCTTGGATATCTGAATATGAAAGAGGTGCTGAAAGATTATCCGCAGCTAACGGATTACGCGATCGAAGCTTCGAAACGCGCGGGCATCACGGCCGAGCTTCGTCCGATCCGCGGAGGAACAGACGGCTCAAACCTCACAGCGGCGGGGCTCCCGACACCGAACCTTTTCACCGGTGGACATAATTTCCACGGTAAGCTCGAGTTCAATTCGAGGAAGGGTTTGGAGAAATCCACTGCGACACTGGTTAATCTCGTCCAGATTTTCGTGGAGAGATCAAAATAGGGCGCGGCGAGCCTTCCGTCACAAATTCGAGGTCCTGGACGCTGTCGTGGATCGTGCGGACGAGCGTCGAATTCACAAATGAATAACGCTTGCTCGAGACTTCGAAAATGTATGTCCCACCTACTTCGATGTCGTTGAACAAAAAATATCCGAACGGTGAGGTGGTCACCGTTCGCGAGTTGCCCATGTTATCCCAGGCAGTTACGCGGGCGCCGGACACGCCATAACCTTCAGGCGTCACGACGCGGCCGCCGACATCGACATGTGCCGCCGACGGGGCCAGGCTGGTAACAACAACGTTGTTGACACCGATCCACTCGTCCGGTGTGCTGTTCCCACTTGCGTTCGCCGCGTTCGTTGTTATCAGACGAATCTGTACCTGCGGCTGATTATCCGCGGCAGCCGGTAGCAGGACCGATTTCGCCTGCGGCGCCGTCGCGACTCCTCCCGTCGTAACATCTGCTATATAGCCAGCGGGCAGGTTTGTGAAAAGGCCCGTCTGTCCGACTCGATATTGCAAAGCGATCGGCGACACGGAATTGTTCGAACCAGAGTCGATGTCCTGGATCTCATAATTGATGGTGATGCTGCCGCGTCCGACCGTATTCACGTAAAAGACGATGTATGGATTTGCCTGAACATTTCCCTGCAAACCGATTGCGAGGTATGTGCCGGAATCGAATTCCGCAACACCCCCGGCATTGAAAGCGCTCGGATTTCCCTTGTTGGCGGCGACGTTCGTCGGTGAACTCGGGAGTTGATTCGAGGCGAACTCTGTCCCAAGGACCGTCTGCGGATCGATCCCGTGAGTAGCGGTAAGATTCTGACCGAAATAGCCTTCAACAGATCCAACTCCGGACCAGTTGTCGTTACTCGTGATCTGATTGGTTGTTGAGGGCGTGATGCTGAAGTTCAGGTTTCCGCTCGAGAGATTGAAATACACGGAATTTGCGTTTGCGGTCGGTGTGAAATGCGAATCGTAATGCCGATCGAGCGACGGTTCGAAAAGAATCCCAGCCAACGCGAGGCACACGACGACGGACAGACTTTGGCGAAAGCGGCGCAGTGATGAGCGGTCGTAATTATTTTTCATAATTTGACTGCAGCTGTGCGAGAAGCGTCCAGGATGTAGTGGAGTGGCGGGATGAAGGCTGACGTGCGTCGAGCCCGAGTTCATACTAGCACAATCGAAACCCAGAAGGCACGAACTTTTTTTGGACAGGAATTACGAGACTCCGGCCTCGTGGAATCGTGTGTTCAACCCGTTTCGGACGACGGATCCAGCCGAAACTAAGGTACGGGGACGGGCCGGTAAAGGCCGGGGAATTTGTTCTTTAGATCTTTGAGCTTCGGAAGGTCGTTGAACACGATGTAAGGGTCATCCGGATTGTGCTTGAGATAATTTTGATGATGCTCTTCCGCTTCGAAGAACGCGACAAGGGGAATTAGCTCGGTCGCGATCGGTTTATCAAAGGCCTTTGAGCTATTAAGTGCGAGAATGAACGCGTTGGCCGAGGCCTTTTGTTTCTCGTTCGAGTAGAAAATGGCGGAGCGGTATTGAATTCCGGCGTCCGGTCCCTGACGGTTCACTTCAGTCGGATCGTGGGCAACGGCGAAGAAAACACTCAGCAGTTGTTCGTAGGTGACTTTCGCGGGATCGAATCTTACCTCGACAGATTCGGCGTGCTTGGTCGCTCCGCTGCTGACGTCTTCGTAATTCGCGGTCTCTTTCGCGTCGCCGGAGTAGCCCGAACGAACGGCGACCACGCCTTTCACATGCTCGAAAACGGCTTCGACGCCCCAAAAGCATCCGCCGGCGAACACGGCTTTTTGCTCGGCAGCGAGTGTTGATGTCGCGCCACAGACAAGCAATACGGCAATGTGGAAAAGGCGACTGATGCAGCGCGAATAGTTTTTCATTACAATACTCCCTCAATCCGAAGCCTATCCGTCAAGTCTTTCTGTGTTTTCCGTGCATTCCGTGGTTCATGCTCCAAGAGGATAACCACGGAAAACACTGAACACACGGAAACAACCTAACGACTGACCCGCTTCGGACAAATATCGTTACTTCATAATTCCCCGCTCATCCGATATTATTCGATAATAACGCAGAAACGGTTTTATGTCTGATGCATTTGATTCACCACGCGCACCTGAACCAGTCGGTTTGTACCCGCACGCGCGACGTGTCGGAAACCTTTTGTTCCTTTCCGGAGTCGGGCCGCGGGAACGGGGAACAAAGTCGATTCCCGGCTTTGAGTTAAGCGATGCGGGCGAGATCGTTTCCTACGACATTGAGATGCAATGCCGGTCTGTGTTTCAAAATGTACGTTACATTTTGGAAGATGCCGGATCGTCGTGGGAGCAGATCGTCGATGTCACGGTCTTTCTGACGAATATGAAAGATGACTTTGCGGCCTATAATCGTATCTATGCCGAATATTTTTCCGACAACCGGCCGTGCCGGACAACAGTAGAAGTGAACAAACTTCCCACGCCGATCGCAATCGAACTAAAAGTGATTGCTACGATCGAGTAGTAGCAGAGGAGACAAAATGACAGCAGCAAAAACACAGGG
>JBBKXD010000345.1:0-5058 GCA_037969295.1 Pyrinomonadaceae bacterium
GCACGAAAGCGTTCGAACATGTCGGGCATGACGACGAAATTCGAAAAACCGGTTTCGTCTTCAAGTGTGATGAAGACGACATTGTTCGCCGTCATCGGACGCTGTCGGATAATGACCGCACCGGCGACCGACACGACCTGTCCTTTTTTTAGATATCTGCTTTGGTGTGCGGTGAGAATGCCAAGTTTTGTCATCTCGTCGCGGATGAATGCCATCGGATGTTTTCCGATCGAGATGCCCGTCTTCCGAAGATCCGCGTCGACGAGCTCGAGGCCCTCCATGCGGGTCAAAAATGCGGATTGCGGATTGCGGATCGCGGATTTTGTGCCGCCGGGTTCAGTTTCTATTGCAGAATCTTGAGATTTGTTAGTCGGAAATCCGCAATCCGCAATCCGCAATCCGCGATCAAATAGCGGCCCCGCGGGCTGTATCGCCAGCTCCGATTGCCACAACGCTTCGCGTCGATGGACCGTGCCGTCAAAGTTCAACGCACCGGCGAGACTCAGCGCACGGATCTCGCGTTTGTTTATCTCGGGAACACGGCGGATGAGGTCGTCGATCGAGGCATACGGAACTGCGGATTGCGATTCGGTACCAGCAAGCTCCCCTCCTTGTTTAGGAGGGGTGGCAGCCGCTTCGGCTGACGGGGTGGTAGTCAAACAAGAATCAGATTCTTCTGAACTACCACCCCGTCCTCGCAAAGCCTCGGCCACCCCTCCTAAACAAGGAGGGGAGTTTTGTTGGCGCTCCTCAACAATTTTCATCCCGATCTCTTCTCTCAACCCCCGTACGTATTTCAAACCAACTCGAACTTGTTTATCACGGGTTACCCGGTCGCTACCGCTCTCGGTTCTGACTTCTACCTCCTCGACCGTAAACAAATAATCCGATCGATTAATATCCACCGGCAGGAAATGCAATCCATGACGCTGGGCGTCTTTTACAAGTGTCGCGGCAGAATAAAATCCGAGCGGATAGTTATTGAACATCGCCGTCATAAAACACGCCCGGTAATGCACCATAAAATATGCCGAGGCGTACGCCAGAAGCGCAAAGCTGTATGCGTGGGATTCGGGAAAGCCATAGTTGGCGAACGCCTTGACGCAATTCACGATCGTATCCTGCGTCGCCTGATTGATGTCGTTCCGCGTCATGCCGGTACGCAGATTCTGTTCGATCTGCTCCATTCTCCTGTCCGGCCGTTTGAAACCCATCGCACGCCGAAGCTCTTCGGCCTGGCTGCCTGTGAAACCGGCGATGTCCATCGCTATTTTGAGAAGCTGTTCCTGAAACAGAGGGACGCCGAGCGTTCTTTCAAGCGTCGGTTTGAGCGACGGATGAGGATATGTCACTGCTTCAAAACCCTGTCGCCGTGCGATGTAGGACTTGAGCATATTGCCGACGATCGGTCCGGGCCGAATGATCGCGACCTGGACGACGATGTCGTAAAAGTTGCGCGGTTTTGATTTTGGCAGGAACGCGATCTGGGCTCGGCTCTCGACCTGAAACATCCCGACCGTGTCGGCGTTTTGCAGGGCCTCGTAAACTTTCTCGTCGTCATGCGGGATCTTGTAGAGGTCCATCTCTTCGCCGTGATGTTCGCGGATAAGCGTGATCGTGTCGCGCAGCACGGCCATCATCCCGAGCCCGAGCAGGTCGATCTTTACTATCTTTAATGCTTCACAGTCATCTTTGTCCCATTGAATGATGCGGCGGTCCGCCATCGACGCAGGCTCGATCGGGACGATCCCGTCCAGCCTTTCCCACGATACGACCATGCCGCCGGAATGCTGGCCGAGATGGCGCGGGTAATCCAGGATCCGTGAGTACATCTCGGTAAATTTACGAAGCCGATAGCTGTCCGCCGGATCGAAGCCCTCTTCCTTTAATCGCGTGTTCAGCTCGTCGCCGGTAAAGGTCTCGTAATGAGAATTCAGTTTGGATAGTTGGCCGAGCATCTGTTCCTCGAAGCCGAACGCTTTGCCCACCTCGCGTAAGGCGGATTTGCCGCGATAGCTGATGACATTCGCCGTCATTCCCGAACTGCGCAAACCGTATTTGTTATAAACGTGCTGGATCACCTTTTCACGGTCGTCGCCCGATGGCAGATCGATATCGATGTCGGGATAATGCTCGTACTTTTCGGACAGGAAGCGCTCGAACAAAAGTTTATTGGCGATCGGTTCGACGGCGGTTATCCCTAGCGCGTAGCAAACGACGGAATTCGCCGCTGAGCCGCGGCCCTGGGAAAGTATTTGTTCGCGTTTACAAAAATCGGAGATATCCGAGACCATCAGGAAATAACCCGCGAGCTTCTTCATGTCGATTACTCGAAACTCTTTTTCGAGTCGCGAGATGACCTGCGATCTCAGCGGCCATGGACAATGACGATAGCGATCGACCGAGCGCTCGACCGCTTTTGCACGAAGCACGGAATCCATCGTCTCGCCGGGTCGAACTTTATAATCGGGGAAATTATAAGAAAGCTCATCCATCGAAAAATTTATGCGAGAGGCGATCTCGTTGGTTTGATCGATCGCCTCGGGATAATCTTCGAACAGCTCGCACATCTGCTTTTCGGATTTCAGATAACGTTCGCTGTTTTCCGAAAGTAGCTTGCCGGCTTCGTAGATCGTGCAGTGATTTTTTATGCATGTGAAAACGTCGTAGAGCTCGCGGTCGTGTTCGTCGGCATAATAGGCACCGTTCGACGCAAAGGCGGGAATGTGGAGTTTGTGAGCCAGGCCGAGAAGCCGAAGATTCATGTCCTCTTCGCTGCGGAGGTAATGACGCTGCAGCTCGACGTACAGACGTTTCTCGAAGACATAGTTCAGCCAGGCTATATCGGACTGTCCGCGGCCGTTTTTTATGCTCTGGTGCATAAAGCCATCGGCTCCGCCGGTGAAGCACAACAGGTCCGACGAATATTGTTCGATATCTTTTCGAGTGGCGAAATGCTCACCTTTTTTATTGCGGAGCTTGATGGTTGTGATCAGCTTGCTGAGGTTTTGATAGCCCTGCAGATTCAGCGGAACGAGCGGCAAAAGTCTACCGTCATCCATCGTGATCTCGGCACCGATGATGGCTTTTATGCCCTGCTCTTTTGCTTCGAAATGAAATCTGACGGCTCCGGCAACCGTGTCGCGATCAAGCAGAGCAATGCTCGGAATCCCCAGATCGGCGGCACGCTGTACCAGCATCTGCGGCATCGAGCCCGAAGACAGAAAGCTAAAAGCAGATCGTGTGTGAAGCTCGCAAAACATGTGTTTTAACGATGAATGGTGAATGGTGAATGGTGAATGATGAGTGACAGAACATCGTAGTCTGCACTTGTACTTCGCCCTGTCGATCCTTCTTCATTCTTCATTCTTCATTCACCACTCATCATTCACCATTAAACTAGTCGTATTCCCCGGCCAGAAACCAATCCTTGTTCACCTTGCACAATCGATACACGCCGTGGTTTTCGATCTCGACGTCCCACTCCTGAGCCTTCCATGATCTGTCCCACCACTTCGAATTTGCTTTCCACACGCCGCTGTATTTTGTTACATGGCCGTTGAAATATTGCGTGCGGAGGAAGATCAGTTTTTTGTCGCGGATCAAAACGTCGGCCGGGACCGGCGGATTGAAATAGCTGAAGGCAATGACTGCATTTGGGATTGCGGATTTCGACTGGTCGAATTTTGTACTTGAATCAACCTCCTTGTCCCCGTTCACAGGAAATCCGCAATCCGCGATCCGCAATCCGCAATTGACAGGTCCGCAATCTTTCCCCTCCGGCATTGCATCCGCATCGAGAGCGAATGCTTTCTCGAGTCGTTGATCCAGCAAAACCGGGACGCCGACGTTTTCTTCACCGACCAGTTTCTTGAGCTTGTTCACCGTCAGCAGCAGCCGTTCGGGATCAGGGCGCGTCACGGCGTACAACCCTTGTTGTGCCGGCCGCGGCGGTGCGAAATGAGAAGTAACACTAATTGCGACGATCTCCGATTCCGGCGGGTTGAGCGAGATACGCAGGTTGATTAGCTTCAGCCAGAATGTTTTTTCAAGCGTCGGGAATGAAGTTTTGATTTCGTATGTCCGTTCGGTTTTATTTTGCAGCCGGAAAAAAATATCCAGTTGTTCGGTGCTGAAACCGTAACGCGAGGTTTGCGTCAAAAGCCGGTCGAGGCCGTGATTGAGAATGAAGATGAGCTGCTCGAAATCGTCGACAGGGAAGTCGAGTTGGTGGGCCCAACTCACCTTGTTTTCCTTCACGTTAGGCGTCAGCAAGCGGCTACCGTTTTGCTCGATGACATCAATTACGCGTTTGAACTGCTGGCCGTAACGCGTTATCAATTCATCTGTCGGGATCTGTGTCAGATCGCGAATGCTTTTTATACCGAGGTCGCTGAAGACGCTCAGCGTATCGTTCTCGAGCAAATGTGTAAGGGGAAGCTGAGTAAAATCGTCGACCGATTTTAGATTTTGGATTTTGGATTTTGGATTGGAAGAGATGTTCTCGTCATGATCACGGCCTTCGCTTCCGCGTGCCAATAACATCGCCGTATCTATCGTGTCTGCAACGGCGATAGTCCCGGAAATCGAATTCTTTTTTAGCTCGACAAGAATTGTCTGCGAGATCTTGTTCGCGTCGCCCACCAGATTTTGCAGCCCGCTCACATCGAACAGAATGCCGTCCTCCAACATCTCGATGCTGTAGGAAAACTGCCGCGCGACCAATAGCAGCGCGTCTCGATCGCGTTTTACATCCGGTGAAATTATGCAGGCAAAAAGTTTCATGCTTTCGAAAAGCCGTGCCTATTTGATCGCGTAGCGATCACCCGAATTTAGCCGTGGGTTTCAGCCCACGGAATGTAAAGTAAACAAATTCCGCCGCGTAGCGACGGTCGAATTATTCGAGCGTCGCTGACGCGACGCGGCTCATTCCGACCAACCGTGGGCTAAGGCCCACGGCTAAATTCGGTAGCCGCTGACGCGGCAAAGAATCAAGATCGCGGCAAATGATCGATCAAACCCGTTGATGCGGTAAAATAGAAGTCCATATCAAATCTC
>JBBKXD010000346.1:0-2923 GCA_037969295.1 Pyrinomonadaceae bacterium
AGATCGCTGCCGGAGACATTATCGAGCCCTTCGAACGCGATCGGCAGGATGCGATTTTTCCATTCGTAGACGGGACCATATTCCACTTTTTCTTCAGGAAAGAAAGGCTTGTCCCGCAGAACCTCGACATCGAGAAAGCCGTCCTCGACGAGGCGCTCCGGGGAGATCAAGAGAGTGTTACCGGCGAATGCGGAGAAACACTGGTAGGGCGAATCGCCATATCCCGTCGGACCTAGCGGCAGGATCTGCCAGTATGTTTGTTTCGTTCGGACAAGAAAATCGATGAATGCAAAAGCGTGCTTCCCGAGATCGCCTATGCCGAATTCGCCCGGCAGCGAAGTCGGATGTAAGAGAATTCCAGATGCTCGCCCGCGTTTCATCTTTCGTCGTAGATAAGCAGAAGCGGTTATGGGACTCCGCAGGAAATAGGGATGCGAAAGTAATTATGTTCCACCAGCCGCTAAAGAACAAAATCGGTCGCCAGGGTGGAGTCCCTGTAAAAGTTGTACTTCGAGTGTTTGCGGTTCTGTCGGGCCCCGAATCGAGATCGTTTGCACACGCCTTCGCTCGAAAAACCGAAGGTTGCCACTAATTTCACAATTCCCTACTATAAAGCCGACAGGACCCGACCCTCGAGGTCCCGAGCGATGGCAATCGAAACCGAAAAAAAATACCACCTGGGCGCGAAACGCGTCGATGAGATCACACAAAAACTTGTCGAACTTGGGGCGACATTCGATAAGGAAGTATTCGAGGTCAACCACCAGCATCGCGGCGGTGAAATGGACGAACGCGGAGCTACGCTGCGTTTAAGGAAGATCGGCGACTTTACCCTGCTTACCTATAAAGAAAGAGTTAAGACGGAAAACGCTGCGAAGAAAAAGATCGAATTCGAAACGAATGTGTCGGATGTCGAGGCCGCGGAAAAGATCATCGAGCATCTTGGCTACCGGCTCACCGCGGTTTACGAAAAGCGGCGAAAGTACTGGCGCCTTGGTGAGGTAGAAGTTGTACTTGATGAGCTCCCGTTCGGACTTTATATGGAGATCGAAGGTACGGACGACGCGATCGCGAAAGCTGAAAAGAAACTCGGGCTAAAAGAGATCGAGCACGAACCGCGCGGTTACCCACGGCTAACGATCAAGTATGGAAAGATGAACGGTGAGGTCGCGGAAGCGAAGTTCGAGCGGAGCGGGGGATGAAGATGAGAGACATGAGACATGAGACATGAGACGTGAGACATGAGACGTGAGACTTGGGACCTGGGAGTTCATACGTCGCCCCGCTTTCTGCTTTCTGCTTTCTGCCTTCTGCCTGCTGCTTTCCGCCCTCTGCCTTCTGCCTACTGCTTTCTGCCTCAGAAAACATCCTGTCCGACAAAGAACATCTGCGCATCGAACGGGTCCTTGCCAGTGACGCGTCGGTAAGTACCGTCGGGACGAAGTTCACGAGCGTTTTCGTTGTCGCGGAGGTAAGCGTCCAGATAGACGTCCTTGAAAAATGCTTTGATCTCAGGAGCCAGTAGCGGTACTACGACCTCGACCCGCCGATCGAGATTACGCTGCATCCAGTCGGCGCTCCCGAAGTACACTTCCTCGTTCTTCTCTTCGCCACCGTTCGCGAAGTACATCACGCGACTGTGCTCGAGGAATCGTCCAACGACCGACCGCACACGAATATTGGACGACAAGCCCTTAACGCCCGGCCGTAAACTGCAGATGCCACGGACGATCAGATCGATCTCGACACCCGCCTGCGACGCCCGATAAAGCTCCTCGATAAGTTCGGTGTCGGTGAGGCTGTTCGCCTTCACAATAATCCGTGCTTCTTTTCCGGCAAGTCGGTTTCGCTTCTCGCGGCGGATAAGCTCGGTCAATTTCTCCCGCATGTTAAGCGGTGCGACCAATAGCCGATGATACGTCGTCGGCTGCGAATACCCGGTCAAAAAATTGAAAAGGCTGGTGGCGTCGGCGCCTATCTCTTCGTCCCCCGTCAGCAAACCGACATCGGTGTAAAGCCGAGATGTGATCGGGTTGTAATTCCCGGTCGCGATGTGCACGTAGCGGCAAAGTTTTCCCTTCTCGCGGCGAACGACAAGCATTAGCTTGGAATGCGTCTTCAGAGTGCTGATGCCATAGACGACATGAACGCCTTCGTTCTCCAGACGACGCGCCCACTCGATATTCATCTCCTCATCGAACCGGGCTTTCAGTTCGACGAGCGCTGTGACCTGCTTGCCCCGCTGGCTGGCCCGTATCAGCGAATTTACCACCGGTGAATCCTTGCCTGTCCGGTACAGACAGATCTTGATGGCCTGCACCTGATTATCTTCAGCCGCCTCGGCGACGAAATCCGTGAGCGCGGAATACGCCACGTACGGATGATGAAGCAGCACGTCGCGTTTCTTGAGCACCTCGAAAATATTTTTCTTTTCGGATAATACCGCCGGATGAACAAGCGGTATCGGTTTGTCTTTCAGGTCCGGCCGGTCGAGCGAGTAGAGCTGCATCAGATCCGGGATGTCAACAAAGCCGTCGATCTTGTAAATGTCCTGTTCATCGAGCCCGATGCCGTTAGCCAGGACCTTGAGCATTTTGTCGGGCATCGCCGCGTCGACCTCGAGCCGGACAGGAAAACGAAATCGGCGTCGCTGCAGCTCGCGCTCGAGCGTTCGCATCAAGTCGCCCGCCTCGTCTTCGCGAAGCTCGATGTCGGCATCACGAGTCACGCGAAACAGGAACCCCTCGCTGGTTTTCATGTTCGGGAACAGAGCTTTGGCATTCGCGACGATGACCTCTTCGAGTAGCGTGTAGCGCCCGCGCCCTTTCTTTTCTTCGATGGGTATCAACCGCGGAACCGTGGGCGGCAGCTTTATCCTTGTAAAGCGTTTTTGTTTGAAAAGATGTTTGAGATTTTCCTGCGT
>JBBKXD010000347.1:0-4002 GCA_037969295.1 Pyrinomonadaceae bacterium
ACGCGTTCACCGGCAATAAGATTGATCAGGCCAAAGTGTTCGACCTCGATCAGCGGTCGGAGCAGCTTGTAGTTTATCCCCGAGGTTTTGTACACGATCGCCATTGGCGTGCCGATGATCCCGGTTTCCAGTGTTGCGGTTCCGCTCGCTACTGCCGCAACATCCGAGGCACTAAGTGCGTTGAAGGTTTCGTCCTGAACGGTGATCAATATCTTCGGGAGTTGCAGTCCACTTGATCGGGCATTTTCCAGCACCTTGTTAACATCGCTCTGGTTTTTTTCCGATGCAGCCGCGATTACAAATTGCGTAGTGGGATCCGATTTCGACATTTCGGCCGCCGTCTCCAACATGACGGGAAGGATCCGGACGATCTCCTTGTGACGACTGCCCGGCAAAAAAGCAACGATCGGCATTTTCGAATTCAAACCATGGAGATCGCAGAATTCTGTTTTTTCTAGCGTTGCATGGACCTCGCGGGCAAGCGGGCTACCGACGTACTCCACATGGTCGACACCGCGTTCGGCGTACCAGCTTTTCTCGAACGGCAGGATAGAAATAAGAAGATCGACGTATTTCCTGATCACGCTAATGCGATACTGCCTCCACGCCCAAAGCTGCGGAGAAATGTAATACACGATCCTCGCGCCGCGCTTGCTGAGCGATTTCGCAAGCTTCAGATTGAAGTCCGGAAAGTCCACGAGTATTACGAGGTCAGCTTTGCGCTCCCGCGCGGCGTGCTTCAGCTTCGCGAAGATTTTGAAAAACATCGGCAGGGCGCGGCCGATCTCGGGCAGTCCGACGATCGAAAGGTTGTCGGCCATTACGACAGGTTCAACGCCCGCATCGCGCATCATTTTTCCGGCCGAACCAAAGAAAGTGAAATTGACATCCGGAATTTCCTGCAGCGCCTTGACCAGCTTTGCAGCATGAAGATCGCCTGACGCCTCCCCTGCCACGATCATTATCTTAAAAGAATTCTTCGTCACTATTTTTTTTTGCACCGAGCTTGCTTGCGAACGCATTGATCGAATAGCAGTGTAAAACTACAACCCTTTCGGATTTTCACTGCATCAAAGGTGTTGTCTTTCATGACTCTAACCAGTCTTTCTCCTCGCACTTGCTTGCAGAACGGCTGGTTTATATTTAAAATACCGGTTTTGGCATAGGTTCGGATTTTACTGATTTCATTGGCCTAAGCCAATTTCTTTTGATTTTCTCGGAGGAGTTTGTGAAGCTTCGCTTAGCATTACTTGTAGCAATTATATCTTTGTTTGCGATCGCCCTGACCGTCTGGGGACAGGTCGATTCGGTTATCGGCCAGTTTACCAATTCTCCCGCAGAATCGTTTGCCGGAAGTATCAGTGGTGACGGCCGGTTTGTCGTATTCGAATCGAGAGGCAATATCGCGACCGAGAATCCACGCAACTCGGACAATAACGTCGAGATATTCCTTTGGGATTACGCCCAGCGACGCATCTTTCAGATCACGAATACAAAGAGCGTAACGAATAATCATTTTGGTCCGCCGACTCCGACAAACATCAGAGTCGATATTACAAACAAGCGACCGATGATAAGCAACGACGGAAAGTGGATCGCTTTTGCGTCGAATGCTTACTCGGCAGTCGCATGCGGCTCGAACTCAACCCACCCGGGCAACTTCGATGGAAACGCGTGCACCTCGCCTGTGCCATCTCCGACTCCGGTTCCAACGCCGACGGTCACGCCGACTCCGACTCCGACGCCATCGCCGACCGCGACACCAAATGATAACCCGCTTATCACAGATGCGAACACCGAGATCTGGCTTTATCGAATTCCGGACTACGCGCCCGCGGATTTGATATCGGGAGAGGAACTGCCCGTGACGGACCTTGCCGGAGGAGTGTTCACGAGGGTGACCGATACTCCAGCGAGCAGGCCGCCGCTCGCCGCAACTTCGACGACCGCAGCATTCGTCGCGGACGACAACCACGACGTAAGCATCAGCGACCACGGTGAAGCCATCTCGTTTACTTCGACACGCGATCTGATCCCGGGTGCCAATTCGTTTCCAAGTAATGATAACGACGAGATCTTTGTATTTCGACGCGCGGCGGCCAAAGGGGGTCCTGAAGGCTCCGGCGGCAGTATCAGCCAGGTAACGCTGACTCCCAGAGGACCGATAAATAGTCCGATCTATAACAAGAATTCAACGATCTCAGGCGACGGCACTCGTATCGTCTTTGCAAGTACGGGTGACGATCCGGTTCCCGCGACACAGCCCCTTCCTGCGCCTTCGCCGAGTCCTGTGCCGAGTCCTCCGGCTGCGATCGATTGCGGCAGCAATCCATCGACCAGCCGAAACGAAGAGATTTTTTATGTCACGCTTGCGGTGACAGGGGCTCCGACCGCATGCCGTCAGATTACGACGACGACGCCGACTAATCCGGGCGACCCGGTCAATCTTCTGGATATCGGACGGAGGATGAGCCGTGACGGTAGATTCGTCGCCTTTGACTCGTTCGCAGATCTCGCTGGCGAAAACTCGCCAGCCGGGACTAACTACACGTCCTTCGCGTCCTACTTGTTCGACGCGACAGCTCCGGCAGCAACCGCCTTTAAACGGTTCTTACCGCGGAGCGATGCCGATTCCGCGGCGGCGGGTGGAGACATCCCAAGATTTCCCGGATTCACCGACTACAACATCACCGGAACTCCGTCGATGTTGCTCCTCGAAACCCGGCTGAATATCAAACCCGACGGGACGATAGCCGCGACCGCAGAGGAAGGTTTGAATCCCGATGCGACGCGTCCGGCACAAATTTACCGGACGGCACAACCGCTTACTACCGCGAGCCCTGCGCCGTCACCGGCCTACACGCGATTGACGAAATTCCCGACCTCCGGCGCCCTTCTGGCCTTCACGCAACCTCTTCCGAGCAATTCGTCGAACCGCTTCGTTTTCAATCTCGCTCTTGCGGAATTGGGTACCGGGAATCCGGACTTGCAAAGCGAGGTTTATTATTTATACCTTCCGGATGCGATAACGCCGTCGATCTCTACTTTCAATTTTGCGACAGGCGCCAGCCGTCAAGCTGTAACTGCTTCTCCGGTTCCGACAGCGACGCCAACACCGACGCCGAGCCCGACACCGACGCCGAGCCCGACGCCCACTCCGACGCCGAGCCCTACGCCAACAGGTTCGCCGACGCCTACGCCTACGCCAACACCGGTTCCGACACCCCCGCCGGTCACACCGCCGGCCGTTCAGGGTCTTTCACCGGGTAGTTTGGCGATACTTAATTACGATTCAAATACGAATCCGCCAATAGCCGCACGGACCGCGATCGGCTCGCTTCAGCGAAGCTTTACGCTTCCGATCTCATTGAGCGGGGTGACCATGACCATTAACGGCGTCGCCTGCGGTTTGAAGTCGGTCGGCCGCCGCACGATCGTCTTCGTCGTTCCGCCGTTTCTCGGCAGCTCCTCGACGGGAACTGTCTACCCCGTCGTAATCAATAACAACGGCACGGTGTTCAAGGGCAACGTCACGATCGTTCCCTCGCGACCGGACATTTTTACCGATTTGCCGGTGCCGGCTCCGTTCGGCAGGGCCGAGGTTCGTAACGTCACGAACCGCGTTCATACTGGCGAGCCTTTTACCGTGACAACGGTAAGAGTGCGCGGCGGCGTGCGCGTGCCGACAGTCCTGAGGCTGAGACTGACCGGTGTCGCCAACATTCTGGTTGGTGCCGGCGTGATTGAGGTTCGCATCGGCGGCGTGACTATCTCCGGAACCCAGATATTGACCGGCGGCGTATTGGTTGAGCCGGGCGTCTATACGGTTGATTTCCAACTCCCGGCGACCTTGGACATGGCGGGCGATCAGCCGATCATCGTAACGGTCAGGACACAAGACGGTGCCGCGTTTTCCTCGCGGCTCGACGACACTGCTCCAAGGCTTAGAATACTGTGATCTACGTCATAATGTTGGATCGAGAGGCGGACAGCGATGTCCGC
>JBBKXD010000348.1:0-5860 GCA_037969295.1 Pyrinomonadaceae bacterium
AATTTGGCCGATGGTGTGGCTAACGAAGGCGGCCAGATAGCTCGGTACGGCGCGCTGATAAAGGGCGAAGGTAAGAAACTTGCAGGTATGGTCGAACAGATCCTTGAGTTTGCCGGAGCGGGCTCGGGCAAACAGAAATATAGTTTTGCGCCCGTCGATGTCGCTGAAGTCGTGCGCGACGCGCTTAGTGAGTGTCGGCCGTTGATAGATTCCGGAGGCTTTACCGTCGATACTGATCTTCAAAAAGATCTGCCTGTGATCTCGGCGGACAAGGCGGCACTTTCAAGCGCGATCCAAAACTTGATCGCGAACTCGGTGAAATACAGTAACCGATCGGCGTGGATGAGGATCTCGACAGCGAACGGCACCGGCAAGATCAAGATCGTCGTCGAAGACCGAGGGATCGGAATCACCCGAGGTGAGTTGGGGCAGATATTCGAACCCTTTTACAGATCGAAGCAAGTTGTCGACGCGCAGATCAGCGGCAACGGTTTAGGCCTGAATCTGGTGAAAAGGATCGTCGAGGCACACGGCGGCAAGGTGTCCGTCGAAAGCACCGTCGGAACCGGAAGTAAATTTACGATCGAGTTGCCGCAAGGATCGAAGTAGTGAAATGCGTGTTCTTTTAGTTGAAGACGAACAGGGCCTGATAATCACGCTGACCGATCGCTTGCGGAGCGAGGGTTTTGATGTCGATGTCGCGGTCGACGGCAAATCGGGCCTTGAAAAAGGACTCCACGGAGACTACGACCTTATCCTCCTCGATTGCATGCTGCCTAAGAAGAACGGGTATGACGTCTGCCGCGACCTTCGGCAGAAGGGAATCGGAACGCCCGTTCTTATGCTCACGGCAAAGGGTGAAACGATCGACAAGGTCCTTGGGCTAAAGCTAGGCGCCGACGATTATCTGACAAAGCCCTTCGAAGTGATCGAGCTGCTCGCGCGAATCGAGGCGCTTTTGCGACGAGCTCCGGCGGCGGCGAATGGCCGCTCGCACGACTCCATCCGTTTTGGTGAGATCACGATCGATTTCAAAAGGGCTGAAGTGACGCGCGGCAGCGATCCGATCGAACTTTCGGCTATGGAGTTCAGGCTGTTGCAGCATTTGATCGAGAATCGCGGCATCGTTCATTCCCGCGATCAGTTGCTTGACGCGGTATGGGGTTATGACGCGATGCCTTCGACACGGACGGTGGATGTCCACATCGCGTGGCTTCGGCAGAAGCTTGAATCGAACCCCAAACGTCCGCACTTTATTCAGACAGTCCACGGAATGGGATACAAGTTTGTTGAGTAACTGTGAACTGTGAACTATGAACTATGAACTATGAGGTATGAAGTATGAACTGTGAACTAAAAACTAAAAACTAGAAACTAGAAACTAAGAACAGTTCACAGCTCACTGCTCACCGCTCGAGCGAATCTCATCGCATCATCCGTCATTTCGTTGTTGTTGAAAAAGACATACGCCAGCTTATTCTCCGGCAAGAGCGAAACTAGTTCCTCAAGCTCTCCGTCCTCGTATTTATACCTCCAGCCGCCGATGCCGTGTAACCGGTAGTAGCACTTGTCCGGTGTGACAGTTCGCAATTTGAAAGGATCGACGACATGCCAAAGGTCGAGGTCGGCGCAGATCTTCTTAATAACCTTGTCGTCCCACGGACCGCGCGGTTCCCAGGCAAAGTTCATCGACCCGCGGTCTGCTTTCCGGAAGAACTTCTTCAAATTTCTGACGTTCTCCGGCGTCTGGCGGAACTTGGCGGGACACTGGAAAAGAATAGTCCTCGCACGCAGCGCCTTTGCACAAGCGAGCGTCGTCTCGAGGGCCTCTTGGACGATATCGGTCGGTTTAAAGTAGCCCGCGTCGTTCGCTTCCTTTTCGGTAAGCTTTTTTCTTAAACGCTTATAGGTCGGGCTCGTCGATTCATGAGTGATCAGCTGCCATGCTTTTAGGGTGAATTCGAAATCCTCGGGCATTTCAAGTCGCCATCTTTCCAGCGTCGTGATCTGCGGCGGCTGGTAGAAAGTGTGCTGGATCTCGACGCACTTCAGCAATTCAGCATACTCATGCTTGTTCGTTCGAAAGCCGCACGTCCCCACGCGGACGGCGGCCCGAGTTTCTTGCTTGATCGAACTTGCCAATGTTCTTAACGCCGGTTATCTGATCAGTAATTTCTATTTCCCGGATTTCCCACTACCGAAATTCTCAGATCCAGCGGTGACCATAATGCCCGACACATCACCGTTAACGGTTAAGTCCACCGGCGTGAAGTTGTATTGTTTCGATAACACACCGATCGAGTACATCTGCGCCGTCGGAACTCCACTGAAAACAAAGTTCCCGAACGTGTTGGAATAGGTCCATTGGATTATTCCGCTGCCGTTACTGAGCGTGACCAGAACACGGCTGACCCCATTGCCCTCCGGCGACAAAATTCTTCCTCTAACGGTCGCATTCGTCACCATTTGTGCAACTTCGACGGCGCCGATGTCAACCGTCATTCCTTGAGGGCGAGTCACGCCGCGCTGATCGGTATCAACGGCTTCGGGCGGATTGTTTGCCGAACAGGAAAGGTCAACGACGCAGTTTTGTCCCGCATCAATCGCCGGTGAACCCATCATCGGCAGAAACGTCATTCCGAATCCGCCGTTGTTGGCTAACGGACTGAGCATCGGATTGGCGTTCAATAAATCGGACATTTCCCAACCTGTCGATGTACCGACGTTGCCAATGATGTTGTTGCCTTGCGAATCGAGTCCGTTTGTCGAGTTTGTTACATCGGGCGAAGCGGCTGTGCCATTGTTTCCGGCGACGATGGAGTTGCGGATAAAAAAATTTACATTGGTTGAGCCGCGGTGAATGCCGCCGCCGCTGTTGGTCGAGCTGTTTCCGACAAACGTGGAATTGGTAATGATCATACTCGAACCGTTCGATTGCAAACCGCCGCCAGTTCCGCTAGGCGCGTTGTTGTTGGCAAAAGTCGAATTCGTGATTCGCGCCGTGCCGTTAAATTGTCCGCCGCCGCCGCCGGTCGTGCCGCCGCTCGTGTTTCCCATAAATGTCGAATTATTGATAAACACTGTCGAAGTCGAAAAATTCTGCATACCGCCGCCGGAAGACGTTCCGGCAGAATTATTGCTGACGATGCAGTTGTTGATCGTTAAAATACTTCCCGTTCCCGAATTACGGATTGCTCCGGCGTTGGCGGTTACGGTGTTTCCCGTGATGATCAAATTGTTCAGCGTCAGAGTTCCTACATCATTATAAATCGCGCCCGCGCTTCCGCTGTTGAGCGCCCCCACTCCGTTGCCGCGGGTTATTGTCATGTCGTTGATGGTGGCAACAACACCTGCTCCGGTTCTGAAAATGCGGCTGTTCATATTGCCGTCAATCGTCAGCATATTCGCGCCCGTGCCGTTGATCGTCAATGTACCGCTTACGCCGATAATGATCTCGCCGAGCGTTACATTGACGGTTTGCGCCGTGCCGAAAACCGTACTGTCGAAGGCGATAATATCGTCACCCGCAGCGGTATTCGCCGCGGCGACTGCTTCGCGCAGAGAGCAATCCGTATCGCATGTTCCATCGTTTGAGTCGCCAGTCTTTGTGACCGTGAATGTAGCGGCCTCCGTTGAGATTGCGGACAATAACAAAACGAGTGCGATGCAACAAGTTGCAGCAAATCTGATCATCCCGGTTCCTCCTCAGTTCCTGTGTGATATCGCATAAGCGAAAAGGCCGCTCGCCGTCGGTAAGAATGAAGACAGCGAGAACAATAATTGATTGAGTCGTATTGGGAGTAATTCTAAACGCGGAGAGGGCGGAAAAGCAAGATTTTCCCGACGAGTCTAGAACACAGTATCGCTTGTCGAGCGTTCGCGCCTAGCGACACCCGATGCGTAGGCCGCGTCCTCAACCTTCGCGGCAACCGCTTCGCCGACGCGCCGATCAAAAACAGATGGAATTATGTAATCCGGATGGAGCTCGTCGGCGCCGATGATCTCGGCGATGGCGTTCGCCGCCGCCAGCTTCATCGCCTCATTGATACGTGACGCACGACAGTTCAAAGCGCCGCGGAAGATACCCGGAAAGCAGAGGACGTTGTTGATCTGGTTTGGGTAATCCGAGCGGCCGGTCGCCATCACTGCAACGAGGCCTTCGGCGTCTTCCGGCATTATCTCCGGAATTGGATTGGCCATTGCAAAGACAATCGGATCGTGGGCCATGTTCTTCAGGTCGCTTTGGTCGATGACGCCCGGCCCGCTCACGCCTAAGAAAACATCGGCGCCTTTTATGACGTCGTGAACGCTCCCGGTCTCTTTCCCGGGATTTGTATTTCGAGCGTACCAATCTTTTACCCAGTTCATGTTCTGCGCACGGCCCTCGTAAAGAGCACCACTTTGATCACAACCGACAATATTTTTCACCCCGGCAGCCATCACGATCTTAGAACACGCGACGCCCGCTGCTCCGACGCCGTTCACGACCACCTTTACGTCCTCCATACGCTTACCGACGATCTTTAGAGCATTGATGAGGGCGGCGAGAACTACGACCGCCGTACCATGCTGATCGTCGTGGAAGACCGGGATATCGAGCTCTTCTTTTAATCGGTCCTCGATTTCAAAACATCTCGGAGCCGAAATGTCTTCAAGGTTGATTCCGCCAAAGGCGACCGAAATATTCTTGATCGTCTGAACGATCTCGTGCGGGTCTTTTGTATTGAGGCAGATCGGAAAAGCATCCACGCCGCCGAATTCTTTAAAGAGCTGGCACTTGCCTTCCATAACCGGCATCGCGGCGGCGGGACCGATGTCACCGAGACCAAGCACCGCCGTTCCGTCAGACACAACCGCGACCGTATTCTTCTTAATTGTAAGATTGAACCGCTTTTCGGGATCTTTGTGAATAGCCTCGCATACACGGGCAACGCCAGGCGTATAAGCCATCGAAAGGTCCGATCGGGTCTTCAACTGCATCTTCGAAACCACCTCGATCTTGCCGCCGAGATGCATCAGAAATGTTCGGTCGGACACATTCACGACTTCAATGCCATCAACGTTGTCCAGCGATGCGATGATCTCTTTGTCGTGAGTCTCGCTGGCGGCATTTACAGTGATGTCCCGAATCAGGAAATCCTTTCCGACACTGACGATGTCAATGCCCTCGATGTCGCCCCCGGCGCGTCCGATTGCCGTGGTGATCTCGCCAAGTTTTCCCGGTTTGTTATGTATTTTTACGCGAAGTGTAAGGCTGTAACTCGCGTTTGGTGTCGGTGTGTTCGTCACAATTACAAAAAGTATGACGAAAAAAATTTTTCGAGGCAAATGAGTGCCCGATTGTGGAATTTAAGAAGCGGGCCGGAGCAAGCAGCGAAATACTCCGTGAATCTTGACGTGCTCACCTGCGACGCGCAGTACCTCGTACTTGTCGTTCGCCGGGCGCATCTCGATCCGTGATCCTTCGCGATAGTACTGACGCAAGATCGTGTCTTTGCGTTTGACGGTCACGACTGCACAATCGCCGTCACGAAGATACGACCGAGTTTCGATGACCGCGACGTCACCTTCGCAGATGTTCTTTCCGGTCATTGAATTGTCCGTCACGCGATAAGCCCGAACTGATTGTGGCGACAGCTCGCCTAGCAGGAACAGTGGCAACGCGAATGAGCTAGCTTCAAATGGAGCCGGTTCATACCCGTTCGTTGGAGCGTCGAGCCAGGTGATTTCGAATGACGACGGCGAAATAACTTCAGAACGTCCGACATCAAGCTTGAAGCTTCCGTTCTCGCGACGGCGTTTCAAAAGTCCCTGTTCCTCGAGAGCCTTAATGTGTTTTGCAATTCCCGCTTTAGACGAA
>JBBKXD010000349.1:0-2558 GCA_037969295.1 Pyrinomonadaceae bacterium
GTATGCGCCGTCCTTCCACTTGCTTCGAAGATAGCTTGGGTATTGTTTGCCCTCTTCAGTCTTGTTGAAATACCAGAAGTCACCCAGCTTGTATGGCACGCTCAGATCGGTCTGCTTAATCCGGCCGAGCATCTCCTTGTACAGATTGTCGACGAACTCCTTATGCGGTCCCATGTGAGACTCGGTGTACGCGTTTTCCTCTTCGAGATATTTTACGATCTCGGGCTTTTTCGGATTTTCGCGATCGCGCATCCAGGCGTAGTTGTCGGTTATCGTGTAACCGTGAATCTTCAATACTTTCGGTTCTTTCTTGGCAACGGGTGGTTTCATCGATTCTTGGGCGGCAGCGCTAAGACAGCCGACAATAATGGCACAAAGGCAAAGTAGTATTTTAATCACAAAATGCACTCCTTATCTTAACCGGAAACTGGACTTTTGAATTACGCGATATATTATTAGGCCGCTTCGATTCGAACAGAGCGCTCCCGGATTCTAGGCACTTCGCGTCAAAATAAAATCAGCGATATGATTCAGGATCGCCGAACGTTCGCCAAGCATCGAGATCGCATCTTTTGTCTCGTGATGAACCTGCGTCGCCAGTAATTCTGTTCGCTCGATTCCGCGGATCGCAGGATAGGTTGCCTTCGCCGCCGCCATATCCTTGCCCGCGGTCTTACCGAGTTCTTCGGTGGTCTTTGTTACATCGAGGAGGTCGTCTTTCATCTGGAAGAGAAGACCGAGTTTTTCACCGAAGGACGATATCGCATTAAGGTCCGCATCGTTTGCGCCCGCAATGATCGCACCAGCTTCGGCCGAAAATCGGATCAGTGCTCCGGTCTTGTTGCGGTGGATATATTCGATTTCGTCGAGCGCGATTATTTCGCCTTCAGCTTCGAGATCCATTTGCTGTCCGGCCACCATCTTCGCCGCTGCCTGTGCAAGTTTCGAGGTCAGTCGTATCCGGATATCAGAGCTAAGACGATCGTCCTCGGCGATAACCTGAAACGAAAGAGCTTGCAGCGCATCGCCCGCGAGTATGGCCGTCGCCTCGCCGAATTTCTTGTGACACGTTTCGCGGCCTCGCCTAAGATCGTCGTCATCCATCGACGGTAGATCATCGTGTATAAGCGAATATGTGTGGAGCATCTCTACCGCCGATGCTGTGCGGACAAGCTTGTCGTCCGTCGCGCCAAAAGCCCGGCCCACGGCGAACACAAGGGCCGGGCGGAAATGCTTGCCGCCGCCGAAAAGGCTCCAGCGGATCGCGTCACGCAAACTCTGCGGTCGCATACCTTCAGCTGGTATCAGCCAATCGAGTTCGGCATCAACAAGCGTGGTCACTTCGGCAAAGAAATCATCGAGCTTGGGCATTTTCTGAAGGATAAAGGATAAAGGATAAAGGATAAAGTAAGGGTCGCACGTTTCCGACTTTATCCTTCATCCTTTATCCTTCAAGACAGTATGCCCGTGAACCCGGACGATTTCCGATCCGCACTTTCAAGATTTCCAAGCGGAATAACCGTCGTAACGTCGCGAGCGGCGACGGGAGAGCTGCACGGGATCACTGTGTCTGCCTTCTGCTCTGTATCGTTGACCCCGCCGCTTATACTTGTCTGCATCGAAAAAACGACAGGCAGCCACATTGCCATAACCGACACCGGATCATTCATCGTAAATATTCTGGCGGCCGGTCAGGACGAGATGTCGGAACGGTTCTCGCTACCGATATCTGATAAGTTTCAGGGTGTTAGCTATCATGCCGGCGTCAGCGGTGTTCCGATTTTGACCGACGCACTGGTCATCCTTGAATGTCGTGTTCAAAACACGTTCGACGGGGGTGACCACACGATATTTGTCGCGGTCGTGGAAAATGTTTCGATCAAGGACGGCAAGCCGCTCGTCTATTTCCACGGCATGTATCACGACCTACTCGATTCCTAATCGAGCTCGGATCGCAGAATTGCTTCCAGATCGGTTTCGTCCAACTGATAGATCTCACTGCAAAACCCGCACGACATGACGGCTCCACGGTCGTCGGTGAGCATTGATTCGACCTCCGTGCGGCCGAGCGCTCCGATCAATGTTCGTGCCCGCTCGATAGAACAATTGCATCGAAATTCGACTTCGCTTTCCTCAAGGATCTCAAAGTCGATCTCGCCCAATGCGAGCCGCGCAAGGTCCTCGGGCGTAGCGTCCTTGTCGATGGCCGACGTCAGGTGCGGAGCGTGAGCGATCGTGTCCTCGATCATAGTAATAATGTGCTCGTTCGCTCCCGGCATCATTTGGACAAGAACGCCGCCCGCGGCCCTCACATACGGCTCAGCGTTCTGGAGTAGGACTCCAAGCATGACGGCCGACGGAATCTGCTCGGACTTTGCGAGGTAAAATGCAAAGTCCTCGGCGATCTCACCCGATACGATCGGCACCGAGCCGACATACGGGTCGCGATGGAGGCCGATATCGAAACCGGATTCGCGGATCACATAAAACGTTCCCTCGCCGACGATGCCGCGGACATCGAACTTTCCATCTTCGCGTGGCGGAAGCTCGGCATCCGT
>JBBKXD010000350.1:0-5788 GCA_037969295.1 Pyrinomonadaceae bacterium
GGTGGTGGTGGCCGCGATCGCGGACGCGGCGGTTACGACGGCGGCGGAGGCGGTGGTGGCGGCTACGGCGGCAATCGCTGGTAGTTCGTTAACTAAGATAAAGATCTAAACGCGGAGACCGCGGAGATCGCAGAGTGAATCTTCTTACTCTGCGATCTCCGCGGTCTCCGCGTTTAACTAAGACTCAGATCTCACCCAAAAAACTCTTCCCCGCATTCAGGCTCACACCAAAATTTTCAGCGATCGTTTGCCCGATGTCTGCGAGACTATCTCGCGTCCCAAGATCTGCTCCCGCCTGCGCAGACTTTCCGTAAACCAAAAGCGGTGCGTATTCACGTGTGTGATCGCTCCCTTCTTTGGTCGGGTCATTTCCATGGTCGGCCGTCATTATCAAAAGATCGTCGTCACGCATCGCAGCCATGATCTCCGGCAGACGAGTATCAAAACGCTCGAGTGCCGCCGCGTAGCCCTCAGTGTCGCGGCGGTGGCCGTACAACATGTCGAAGTCGACGAGGTTTGAGAAAATAAGTCCGGTCGTTTCGTCGCCAAACGCGCGGATCGTTTGCTCGACGGTCTGCTCGTTGTTCTTTGCGGTGAAATCTTCGGTCACACCGACTCCGTCGTAGATCGACGCGATCTTGCCGATACAAACCACATCGAGCCCCGCTGCTTTTAACAACGGCAACAGGTTCTCGTTCGGCGGCGGAACGGCGTAATCGTGACGATTTTCGGTTCGCGTAAAATTGTCCGCCGCGGTGCCGAGAAACGGTCTCGCGATGACACGGCCAACCTCATGCTCACCTTTGAGGAGCCTTCTCGCGATCTGACACATCTCGTACAAACGTTCGAGCGGGATGACTTCTTCGTGGGCGGCGATCTGAAAGACCGAGTCCGCCGATGTGTAGACGATCGGCTTGCGCGTTCGGATATGCTCTTCACCGAGCTGCCTGATGATCTCCGTTCCCGAAGCCGGAACATTTCCGAGGATACCGGAAACCTTTGCCTGCTCGACGAATGCATCGACAACCGTCGGCGGAAAACCATCCGGATAAGTGGGGAATGCTTTTTCCAAAACGATCCCGGCCATTTCCCAATGCCCGGTCGTCGTGTCTTTTCCATTCGACATCAGCGCGCACTTGCCAAACGAGCCTGTCGGATGCTCGACCTCCGGCAGATTGGAAAGCGCCCGAATATTCCCAAGCCCCAATCGCTGCAAATTTGGCAGATCGACCTTTCTGCTCTTCAGAACATTGCCGAGGGTATCGGCACCCGCGTCGCCCCATTCGGCCGCGTCAGGCATTTCACCGATGCCGGCCGAGTCGAGAACCATCAAACATATCCGCTTGAATTTTCTTTTCATGATTGGACACGATCGATCCCATTCAGGTTTCGCTCGATTACCTATTGAGGTATGCCAAACCGATCGATGTGATTCAATTGTACGATTAATTCGCCCGGGCCGTGTAGCCTTCTCTCGCCCTGACTTCCGCACCGGCTGTGAGGCCGCGAATCTCGACGCGAATCTTTCGATAACTTCCGTCGCGTTTTCCGTTCGAGGAATAATAGCCGAGGCTGTACTTTGTGCCGATCTCCGCCGCGACACTTTTAAAAGCATTTCGCGCGTCGGTGAGATCGCCTGCGACGAACACCTTACCGCCCGACTTCCTCGCCATAGAGTTCATTTCGGAAGCCGCGATCTCGTAAAGTTTCTTGCTTATAGCGAGGCGTTCGAAATCCCCAAGCTGACAAAAGTTTGTCGTTTGCTCGACGTTGGATCTGGAACCAAAGCTCCGATAGTATCGTCTGATCTGTGCAGCCGAAAAACGCGTTGCCCCTTCGCAGGGGCCGAGCAGTCCTTCTTCAAAGAACGGCCGCGTATCGACCTGAATGAAGTAGCAGATTATTCCGGCTTGTTCGAGGCCTTCACGAGCTTCGTCAAAACCCGAGACACTCGTCGAATCGACGCCGTCTGTCAGAGCGACCAGGGCCCGTCTTCCGCGGAATTCCTCTTTCGGTGCCGCGGCGAAAACTCGATCGACTATCTGAACTAGCCCGTCGTAGTAGGGCGTACCGTTGCTCGTGGAAACCCGATCGAGGGCCGACCGCAACGATGCCCTGTTGTCTGTTAACTCGATAACCAGATCCGCGGCAGAAGCCTTTCGGTCGCCGTCAACGGACGTCTTGAATGCAATTATCGAAACCCGATCACCGGGCCGCAGCGAATCGATAAAACTCTGCGCCGCTCGCTTGATCAGCTGAAGATCGGAACGAGTTGATCCGGAAGTGTCCAGCAAAAGAGCGACCTCAAAAGGCGCGCTCGTCGCGGCGAAATCAGCCACCTCCTGAGTTTTGCCGTCTTCATACACGGTGAAGTTACTCTGCTTCAGATTCAGAACCGGCTTCCCCGTTCTATCCGTCACGACAACCGGAACTTCGACAAGCTCGGTCTCGACCCGAATGACTTCGTCTTCTTCGCTCTTTGATGGTGGCTGCTTCTGTGCGGACGCTTCCGTCCAAAAACTCAACGCCAATAACAACAGCAGACACAGAGTTCGCAACTTCATAAAATATCCCCGCGTTTTTCTGGATTATCGTCGAGTTTACCAAAAATCCTTCGGCGACGCTAAAACTTTTCTAACCGGCTTTTTGCGTCCCATGACCTAGTTCTGCAATCAGGTATTTTGTGATAATCTGTTGCCACCAAAATACTTAGGAAACGCGAATTTTCTTCGCGTTCTGCGCATTCCGGGCCGCTCTGTACCTTCACCATTATTTCAACAGGCGCGGACCTGCTAGTTACTTAGGAGACGATATGAAAACAATTCAAAAGCTCTGGTGCCTCACTACGTTAGGTGCTATGTCCATCTTTTTCCTCGCCGGCCCGCTCGGGCGAACTGTTTCAGCTACCAACACGCCGCAGGCACTTCCGTTCAGTCAAAACTGGACGGCGAATTTGATTACCACTAACGATGATTGGTCACCGGTAGCCGGCATCGTCGGATTTCTTGGAGATTACACGGCGGCCTCGCCGACCGGTGTTGACCCGAGGACCCTGCTGGATCCCTTTACAACCGTGGCCGTTGACGTCATCGCAAACCAGTCGAACCCCGACACGCTTACCAATGGCGGCGTCGCTGAATTTGACGGTATACCAAATCCAACGATCGCGCTTAACGGCTCCGGGACGGCTGATGCGCCATATATCGTCATCTATCTGAATACGACGGGTCAGAGCAATATTCGGGTGCGTTACAACGCCCGCGATTTGGACGGCTCGGTCGACAACGCCATTCAGCAAATAAACACGCAGTTTCGAGCTGGGGGAGTAGGCAATTTCTCAAATGTGCCCGGTGGGTATATTGCGGATGCGACCACGGGTCCCAGCCAAGCCACTCTCGTAACGCCGGTCGACGTCACTCTGCCTGCCGCGGCTAACAATCAATCCGTTGTCGAAGTTCGGATCATGACGACCAACGCAGCTGGAAATGACGAATGGGTTGGAATCGATGATATTCAGGTCACCACGGATGGCGTCGCGGTTTTGAACCGGGCGAATGCTGACTTCAACGGCGACGGTAAAACGGACTTTGCGATCACCCGCGACACAAATACCCCGTCGGCCGAAAAAGCAACATTGGCATCAGGGCCGGGATCCATTCAGAAATACTGGTATATAAATTACACCGGAACCCCTACGACCAGCGTCGTCGCGTGGGGTTTGCAGAATGACAATGTTGTCCCGGAGGACTTTGACGGTGATGGTAAGGACGATATAGCGATCTGGCGTTCGGGGCCGGCGACCACTGCCGCATTCTATATTCTGCAGAGCGGATCGAGTACAGTGCGCATCGAAGCTTTTGGGCAGAGTGGTGACGATTCGAAAATAGTCGGGGATTATGACGGCGACGGAAAGGCGGATCTTGCGACGTTTCGTTGTCCCTCCGTAACACCGGGACAGTGCATATTCTTTTACCGGGGCAGTCTTAATAATCCGAACGGGAATGTAGCGTATATTCCTTGGGGTTTCGGGACGTCTAATACGGTCTTTCCGTTCCCCGGGGATTTCGACGGCGACGGAAAACTCGATTTCTGCATAAGGCGTGACGTCGGAGGAAGCGGGCAATTCATTTTGCGGCGTTCAACAGATTCTGGCGTGGAGTATATCGACTGGGGCTTGGCGTCCGACGCCCTGATTCCGGGCGATTGGGACGGCGATAACAAAGCCGATTTCTGTGTTGTTCGGTTTGTGGGCAATCAGGGTCACTGGTACATCCTGGAAAGAGACGGCGGCGGCACCGGAGCGAATCCCATCATCTTTGGCGATCCGACTCAGGATTCCGGAGCTTGGGGCGATTACGATGGTGACGGTAAGCAAGACATCGCGGTCTGGCGTCCGTCCGCCGATCCGACGATGTGCTACTTTTACATTCGTCAATCCTCGAACGGTGCGCTGCTCGTTCAAGAATGGGGTCAGATGGGCGATGAGCCCGTTGCGGAGTGGAATGGCGGAGGCGGTGGTAATATACGACGCGGTTTCTAATTTCTCACACGCACACTTTGGCAGGCGGCTCTAATCGAGCCGCTTTTTTTATGCGCAGCTCGATAGAGTTTCCATTTCGGTCGTTAAATCTCCTTCGATCCACGCACTGGTTCCACCGGCAACGTTGCAAATATTTTCAAAACCAGCATTCTCGAGCAGGCTGGTCGCAAGGCTTGATCTATACCCGGTCTGGCAAATTACAAACGTTTGTCGCGCGGGATCGAGCTGATCGATACTTTTCGCGAGCGAGTTCAAAGCAAGATTTCTTGCCCCATGAGCGTGGCCGGCTGCGTATTCGCCTGGCTGCCGGACATCGACGAACTGCAATTGCTTTTCTCTCGTCAACCGTTCGTTAACTTCCGCCGGGGCGACTTGTTCAATGGTCTTCGGCTCATGGCCGTATTCGTTCATCAGGATGAAACCCGAAACGGTTTCCAATCCGACCCGCGCAAGACGCATGAAAGCTTCATCGACCTGTCCTTTTGTTTCGGCGGCAATCGCGAGTGGCGTTCCAACCGTAATAAATGTCCCCGCCCAGGTCGCAAATTTTCCCGACAGGCCGATGTTTATGGCTTTAGGAATATGGCCCACACCAAATTCGCCGGCGGTGCGAACATCCAAAACTATTCCATCGAAATTGGCGATCTCATCCGACGACAGTGCCGCAGGCTCCGGCAGATCTTCCAAGCTTGCCGGCCCGGCCAAATTGCGCTCGGCGCTCTTCGGAAAGTAAGCCGGCACCTGCGGTTGATCGGCTGCGACTATTTTCACAAATTCTTCCTTGCTCATCGGCCGGAGCGCGTAATTCGTTTCGCGCTGAAGGCCGAGCGTAGACCATGTCTCGCTCGACAGTGATTTACCGCAGAGCGATCCTGCCCCATGCGCCGGATAGATCTCGGTATCGTCCGGATACTTCATGATCTTTTCGCGAAGACTGTCATACAACATGGCTGCCATGTCCTCGGATGTAAAACCCTTGGAACCGATAAGGTCTGGGCGCCCGACATCGCCGCAAAAAAGAGTGTCGCCCGTGAACATCTTTAACGGCGCGTCCTTGGACTCGGTGTCCTGTGCGATGATCGTGATACTTTCCGGAGTGTGTCCCGGCGTTTCGCGAAATGTCAGTTTCACTCGTCCGAATTCCAGCCCGTCGCCGTCGGAAACCTTCAGCGTCGGAAATGTTGTCGCCGCGCGCTCACCGTAAACGATCTGTGCTCCAGTCTTCGCGGCCAGCTCGATGTGTCCGCT
>JBBKXD010000351.1:0-4158 GCA_037969295.1 Pyrinomonadaceae bacterium
CAGCGCTTCCTCGACGTATTCCTTCTCGAGTTTGTTGAGGTGGCCGGGCAGATGAAGCCCATCGGCCGGCAGGCGTGCTTTGGCGGAACCGTTGCTTGAATTACTTGCCGCGCACTGCGAGGCGGTGATCGATTCACCATCCGACGTAAAAGCGACGGCCCTCTCGATGGTGTTCTCCAATTCCCGAACGTTGCCGTACCAGGGACGTTCCTGAAGCGTCCGCAGCGCGTCGTCCGAGATGCCGATCGACTTGCCCGAACGGGCGGAGAAACGATTCATGAAATGCAACGCCAGTTCAGGGATGTCGTCGCGCCGCTCGCGAAGCGGCGGGACGTTGATCGGGATGACCGAGATCCGGTAGAAAAGATCCTGCCGAAACTTGCCCTCTTCGACCAGAGGAGCGAGGTCGCGGTTGGTTGCCGCGATGACCCGCGTGTCGACCGCCGTTTCGCTTCCGGCCCCGATCCGTCTGACCTTTCGCTCCTGCAGGACGCGAAGCACCTTCACCTGCATGGCCGGCGACATATCGCATATCTCATCGAGGAAAATACTTCCGTTGTCCGCCGACTCGAACATGCCGGCGCGGCTCTGCGTCGCGCCTGTGAACGATCCTTTGATGAATCCGAAGAGCTCAGCCTCGAGCAGCGTCTCGGTCATCGCTCCGCAGTTGATCGGGATAAAAGGTTTTTCGGCCCGGTCCGAGAGATCGTGTATCGCCCGCGCGACCAGCTCTTTCCCGCTGCCCGACTCGCCGGTGATGAGGATTGTCGACTCTTCGCGGGCGACCGTACCGATCTGCTCATGCAGCCGCAGTATGGCGTCCGAGCTCCCGATGATATTCGCCGTGCTCCCGAGCTTTCGCTGCGCGGAGCGGAGCGCGCGGTTCTCGTGGACGATCGCCCGCCGCTCAAGCGTTCGTTCGACGATCATCCTGAGCTCGTCGTTATTGAAAGGTTTCTGTATGAAGTCGTCGGCACCGAGCTTGAATGCCTCGCGCGCCGTGTCGATGGTACCGAATGCGGTCATCATGACGATACCGATCTCCGGATAAAACGCCCGGGCCGCCTGGAGGAATTCGATCCCGTTCATGTCGCCCATCCGGACGTCGGAGATGACCACGTCGCACGGCTCGCGCTTTAGATGTGCGAGCGCCCCGCGGCCGTCGGACACGGTATGCACCTTGTGGCCCTGATCTTCGAAGATGGCCCGCAGAACTTCGCGGTACCCTCTTTCGTCATCGGCAATTAGTAGCTCGGCCATTACTTCTGATCAGTCGAAAACTTGATGAATAAAGCGGTCCACCGGGACCGCGTGTTGAGGTTTAGCACGGCAGTTCGACCAGAATGCGCGCTCCGCCGCCGTCGGCCCTGGTCACGTCGATGCTGCCGCCATTTTCGTTGATTATCTTGTGCACGATCGAAAGCCCGAGTCCCGTGCCTGTGGCCGCGACGGAGAAAGGCTCGAAGAGATGGTCGACGTTGTCGCTGCTGAATCCCGGGCCGCTGTCCTGGAACAGCATGTGAACCCGGCCACCCGGGATCTCATTCAGACGGACCAGAATGTCGCCTCCATTCGGCATCGCGTTGAGGGAATTCTGCAGCAGGTTCCAGACGATCTGTTTCAACTGCGTCTCGCTCATTCTCGACTCGACCGGCTGTGGCGGCGGTTCGTAAACAAACTGATGAGCATCACTTACACGCGGATCGTGCTTCAGCAGCACCATACAGTCGCGAAGCGTCGCGTCGATATCCGTCCGCTGCTTCGCCCTGCCTTCAAGCGCGTTTGCCGGAGGCCGGGCGTATGCGAGAAAGCTGGTTATTATTTCATTCAGCCTCTCGGCCTCGCGAAGAACGATGTCGAACAACTGGGCATGCGGAGATGCGAGTCCTGCCTTTTCACGGATGAACTGGAGCGACGAGCTCAGCGAACCGAGGGGATTTCTGATCTCATGTGCGAGCCCCGCCGCCATTCGTCCGATCGCCGCGAGCCTGTCGGCCCGGCGGAGCGATTCTTCCAAAGCACGGATTTGCGAGATGTCGCCGAGCGTCACGATCAGGCCCGACACAACCCCGGTCCTGCGAAAAAGCGGGTTTATCGATGCCACCACCGTAGATCGCTTCTCCGACGGCCCTTCGAAACGAGCCTCGAAATGCCTCGTGAAAAAGTCTGCGGTCTGCACGGGACCGAGGCAGTCCGCGATCTGCTTGCCGAAATCGTCGCCCAAAACTTCGGTCAGCTTCCGGCCGATCACGTCCGACGCCGAATAGCCCGACATCGATTCGGCCGCACGGTTGAAGGCGTAGATAGTACCTTCGAGATCGGTTGTGATAAGCCCCGTGTCGACCGACTGCACGATGCGCTCGTGAAGGACATGCAGGTCGGCGAAGCTTTCTTCGCTCGCCCGCAATTGTTCGCCGATCTTCTTTCGCTCTCCGATCCGTCCCGCGAGCAATCCGACAAATAGGATGGCGACCGTATTGAACGCAACGATCTGCACTGCACGCGACGGCGGAACATTGCCTGAAATCGAATACGTGATGAACTGACCGGTCAAGACGGAAAGTGTGATAAAGCAAATGGCCGACGCGGCCGAGATCGCGAGGGACTCGACCTTGCCCAGCATGAATCCGGACAAACAGATGAGAACTATGTAGAGCGAGGTATACGGCGAATGGACGTCGCCCGTCTCCCAGACCAGCCAGGTGATGAGGAGGATGTCGATAGAAAATTGAACGCGACGCTGTAACGGATAATTGCGGTTGAAATACGCGACCACGTGATAAGAAGCGGTCAGCGTGATGGAAATCAGAAAAAAGAGAAAAAGGCTCGTCGGAAACGATCCCGTCGCAGGGCTCAGATAGCTCCCCGTCCACCACCAGCTCGCAAGCAGCAGCAAGAAGATAAGCGCCAGACGGCCAAAGATGAGGCGCTGGGTGCTCTCGACGCCTTCGGGCTCGTGCGACAAAAATACTGTGCTTACTGGCTCAGGCATCGTTTGAAAATACTCGGTTTGGGTGATTAGGTCGTCGGCATTGTAGCCCATTTCCGGTTTTTGAAACAAAAAAAAGTTTTTTGACGTCCTGCGCCTCGCCGTCAGAGCCCTTTTTTTCGGGTTTTCAAAGCTTGCCCGAGGCGGAACGGCCGAGCCCTGTGGAAAAAAAACATTGACAGCCGGAATTACTCTGGCGTACAAATAGCAGAACCTAAAACACCCATTGTTCACCATTTTCCGGAAAACGGTCGGTCGCGTGTGCATTTTCTTGCGAAAGAGCCGTAGTTGCATACGCGGGATAGTTTGTCGGAACTAGTTTTAGCGAGGTTTTAAGAGCGCATGAGTACCAATGACGCCCGGAACATTCTTACGCAACTCCTAACCAGGACGATCGAACTAGGCGGCTCGGATCTGCACTTGAGGGTAGACTCGCCTCCGCAAGTGCGGATCGATGGCAAGCTGCAACCGCTTGAGGGCTACGCCGTGCTTGGTCCGAAGGATGCAAAAGAGCTGGCTTACTCGTTCCTCACGGAAGAGCAAGGGCGGCAGTTTACAAAGAAACGAGAGCTCGATTTTTCGATCGGGCTTGAGGGTCTGTCTCGCTTTCGCGTAAATATTTTCAACCAAAAGGAAACCATCGGTTCGGTGTATCGAGCGATCCCATACCTGATACGAACATTCGAGGAACTTGGCCTGCCGTCGGTTGTCGCCGACCTCTGCCGAAAACCGCGTGGACTCGTGCTCGTGACAGGACCGACCGGGTCAGGAAAATCAACGACCCTGGCGACGATGATCGACCGGATCAATACGAACCGCCATGAACATATTCTGACCATCGAGGACCCGATCGAGTTTCTGCACACGCACAAGAACTGCGTGGTTAGCCAACGTGAATTGGGTTCCGATACGGATTCGTTTGCCGAAGCTTTGCGTTCCGGTTTGCGTCAGGATCCCGACGTCGTGCTTGTTGGCGAAATGCGTGACCTGGAAACGATCGAGATGGCCCTCCGCGTTGCTGAGACGGGACACCTGACGCTGGCGACGCTGCATACGAACACCGCTTCGTCCACCATCACCCGCATCATCGACGTGTTCCCGGCAAATCAGCAGCCGCAGATCCGAACTCAACTTTCGAACGTTCTCGAAGGGATCATGTGCCAATCCCT
>JBBKXD010000352.1:0-3863 GCA_037969295.1 Pyrinomonadaceae bacterium
TGCCCACTTGTTGCTTTTATCTCGTTGACTATGCCCGTCACCGGAGCCCTCAAGGGAAAAATTTTAGTCGGCTGGTTCACCCTTTGCGGGCTAAAAATCGCCTGGGCATTTTGCGTTTGACTGACCTGATTTCCAAGAAGGCGAACCTGTTGGTCCGCTGACGCCACTTCCTGCTCGGCTACACGGACGGCGGTTTGAGCCTCTTCCACGCGTTTTTTCGGAGCAGCTCCCACTTCGAGGAGGTTCGCTGCTCGGCGTAACTCGCGCTGCGCTTGTGCAAGTTGTGTCCGCGCCTGGTTGGCCTTCGCACGCTG
Source organism: Pyrinomonadaceae bacterium (assembly GCA_037969295.1). Lineage (GTDB taxonomy): Bacteria > Acidobacteriota > Blastocatellia > Pyrinomonadales > Pyrinomonadaceae > OLB17. Next base: position 315 of record JBBKXD010000352.1, read on the forward strand.
CTCAGCCTGCTGGCCTTGCAACTGGAGTATCGTATGTCGCAGCTCGATCCTCTTTGCCTCGACGTCGAGCCTTTGTTGCTCAAGCCCCACCTGGCCCGGAACATCCAAAACCTGTTCAACTGATCCGACTTGCTCGCCGCGTGTTACCGCCGAGCCGATAGATAGTCCTTCGCGAAGAACGATCCGACCGGCAACTGGCGGCACAACGACAGCCCGAGCATCGGGCCGCGCCCGAACAACGCCCGTCGTACTCAGTCCGCTCGTGATCCGGCGCACCTCGACCGGTTCCGTCTTAATACCAAAAAGGAGTTGGGATTCCTTCGGGATGGTAATCGTCGCAAGCGTGGCGACATTAGTCTCGCTTGCCGGTACTTCTCCCGTGGGATGAAAAGTGCCCATTACCCTTGTTTCGCGTGGCGGAGCGAAATAGGCCAAAGCAAAAGTGCCAAAAACAAAAAACACGACCGCGAGAAGGATCACTGGAGCGATCTTTCGGATATTGCGGTTTTCGTTCTCATCCCGTCCGGCGGTGTAATAAACTCCGCCGACTATTCCGAAGCTCAGTAACGCAAGAAGCAATACCCCGATCCAGAACGTCCAGTTAACAGCGGCACGAACGACGCTCACCGGAAAGTCGGCCGACACATTGCGATCGTCTTTGGTCGTCACGTTGAAAACGAGTTTATAGTTTCCGGTTCCCGAAAATGTGTAGTCAACCCGGTAAAAACCTTCTTCTAAACTTGCCGGGATTTTGTCTGCAACACTTTCCCCTTCGGCTGTCGTAACACTCAGAGAGACTGCGGCGTCGGTAAGTGCAATGGGTTCGCCTCCGCCAAAGCCGCCCTCGACTTTTTCCGCTATTCGCAAAGCTGTCTGAACACGCTCACCGGCTCGGGGATCAGACGGCATTCGTTCGACCTTAAAATTAAAGCTCCCCGCGTCATTGTCGACATTGCGTTCGGCCCGGGCGATTGGAACAGCCGTTGTAGCGCCCGTCCCGGCCGCGGCCGGTTCTTCGTGCTCTCCATTCGCGAAAACATACGCTCCTCCGACTAATGAGCCGCAGACGAAGAGCCCGAGGGCGGTGCGTCTTATTATCGATTGGAAAAATGTGTTTGAAGTCATTACCGTACGGTGACAAAATCCTTCTGTTTTTCTATGCCGAGGCGTCGGCCCTACTTAATGTTTGTGAGCCGCTCCGTAAAGTGCTTGCATTGTCATTGAATCGATCCGCACGGCCTGCGCGATCGACTTAGCCGTGGCGTCATCGACACCCCCGCTCATCTTTATGTCATTGCCTACAGAGAACATGTCGTCATGGCCTTTGCCAGCGAACTGTTTGAGAAAATCCGCAGAAACACCCTCTGCTCGCACTTCCCGGATCGTCGGAGATCCGTCCTTGCTGTCGTAAATGATGACCACGTCCTTAGCTCCGGCTTTGACAACTGTAGCCGCCCCGACTTGTGTCCGTTTTCCACCCGCGGTCGAGAACGCGAGATAAGAATGGTGGTCCGTATCTGGCACCTTTGCACCCGCATCCTTTTCAATATCCGTGATCGCGTCTTTCGGTATGTCCTTGTGCTGAACTGTAAAGCTCTGTGCGTCAGGCAGCGCGGCTTTTACGGAGGCGGGTGTCTCGTCGTCTGTTTTCGTCGGAGCCGTATTGGTTCCTCCGGTGTTAGCGGCAGTCGCATCCCGCTTGGTAACCGAGCTATTCGATGGAGTCGAGTCGGATGCACAGGCGCCTGCCAGCCCGGCCAAAAGACTCAATCCCACAATCATTAAGAAGGTTATTTTGTTCATGTTGTCCTCTGCTATTTTTCTTTATTTTCTTTTCCGGTTCCGGAGCTCGTCGCGGCGGTCTTGTTCGAAAGTTTTACTTCCATGATCGATTTCAAAAACTTGCTCCTATCTATCTGATTCGGATTCAGATCTCCGTCGGGTAATACCGAGGTGCTGCCCGGAGCAAATGCGGACGCCGACAGCGGCGTGCCTATCGCCGTCTCAAGTTCGGTCAAAGCGTCATAATAATCACGCAGGATCTGGTTGAAGTTGGTCACATTTTCCGCGAGCCGGCGTTGCTCGTTGACAACCTCAAAAATCGAAAATTCCCCTAAACCATACGCCGCTCTTACCGACCGTAAATTTTCCTCTGCCCGGGGCAGGATCTGGGTCGAATAAATAACTAGCGACTCGGCGGCGGCCCGGTACTTCCGATACGCGACCGCGACATCTCGTTTCACGGTGCTTTCCAGAAATTCCCGCGTCCACGTGGCCTGAAGTCGTTCGCCGGTCGCCGCCGCGATCTCGCCCTGGTTGCGATTGAAGATCGGGATGTCGATTGACACGCCGAACGTAAGCTCGTTGGCCCGATCGGATGCGAATGTGCTTCCGTTGACCGGCCCCGGTAGGTCAACAATACCGTTCGAACGCGAGTAACGGACGGATCCTGCGACATTCGGGATAGCGTTTGCTCGGGCGAGGTTGATTCGTGCCGTGCCGAGTTCTTCGCCAAGCCGTGCAGCCTGCAAATCCGGACGCCCCCGCAATGCCAGTTCCGTTAGTTGGCTCAGCGACGCGTCAAATCTCGGCGGCCGGTCCGGTTGGGGAGCAAGCCGAATGCTTTCTGAAGTGTCTGCTCCGATCAGTGTGCGAATCTCCAATAACCGTGTTTCGAGTTCCGCCCGTGCCTGAATAGCCTGGACCTTCATGCGGTCGTTCTCTACCTTGACGAGATTTACATCAAGCGGTGCAATGTCGCCCTCGGCTAACCTCGCTTCGGTTATGCGAACGATCTCTTCGTTCCCGGCGATGAGTCTTTCCAACACGTCAAGCTGGCGTGCAGCCGCGAGAGCACCGGTATATGCCGTTCGGATACCCACGATAAGCTGGCGCTCAAGAGAAAGAATTTCGGCACGTGTCTGGCTTATCTCGAGCTCCGCTACGGCTAAGCGGCGGCGACGTTTGCCGCCGAGTTCGAAAACCTGTGTGACGCCAGCTGAAAAATCGTATTCGGGCTCACCACCGAGGAAGCGGGGACTCCCGTACTCGGTCTCAAACGTCGGATTCGGAAGAAGTCCCGCCTGCCGTAGGCGCCCTTCCGCGATCGCAAGCCGTTGGCGGGCCGCCATCAGATCCGCACGACGGCTGATTCCAAGTTCGATCAATCGTTCGATCGCTAACCCGTCCTGTCCGACAAATTCGGCAGAAGTCAGTCTTATCGTGGTTTCGGGTGGTGCAAGAATCGGTTGTTGTGAAAAAAGGGGGACGGCAAGCGCGAAAAAAAACATCCCTCTAAAGAGAAGAGTAATGAAAAAAGGTGGTTCTAAGAGACGTGAACCGCCCGTGTCCGATAAACGTAGTTCGAATGACATTACGCTATTCAAACGATCAAGGCGCGACGGCCTCTTCCCTTATTGGTCTGGTTTTTACTGTACGGATCGCAAGATAGATCAAGGCGGCAAATAAGATTGCGCCGATCAGGAATAGAACCGCTGTTACCAGAGCCTGCGACCATGAATAACCCGTGATCGTCGCGTGCTCATCATG
>JBBKXD010000353.1:0-6389 GCA_037969295.1 Pyrinomonadaceae bacterium
CCAGTGATCTAGGGCCATCGTTCATCCCGATCGTTATGTTCGAAGCTCGCCAAACTGTCTCGCCACCCAGCGTCGAGATTCGGACGGAGTAGCTTGCATATGCCTCACCGCCGAATAACAACTTAACGACCACGCTCCGGGTTGCGGATCCGATCGATGCGGTGTTCCGCCTTGTTACCGACCGCGACGCTGAGTTGAGCGTCACGGACTCGGTGCGGCCGCCGGTGATTTCCGGTTTCGGCTCTTCGGGCTTTTTGACCTCGGCCACCTGTGCTTCCGGACTCGGTTTGGGGGCCGGTTGGACCTGCGTCGGATCGACAGATCGATCCGGAGCCTGCGTTTCAGCGGGCGGGACATCGGGTCGTGGGTTGATCGCGATCTCACTTTCTTCCTGCTGCTGTTTGGTCGACACACTCGGAGCAGTGGCGATCTCCGCGGGCTTACCGGCGTCACCCTCGGGTGTTGTGCTTTCCACTTTTACTTCGCTGTTCGTCGGACCTTCCGCGGAACCTTTTTGCTCAGCGACTTGCACGGCACCATCCGGAACACCGGGACGCGAGACCATAAATAAAACGATCGCCAGGACGATGAGACCGACCGTCGTAAGCGCTGGCAGCGTAAAAAGGCGCTTCAGCGACGTGATGATCGTCTCCCGTTCCGGCTCGACCACCGGAGCCGCAGCCGAGACCGGAGCAGCGCGGCCCGCGATCACCGTGACCGAGCGTATGAAGTCACGTGATTCACCAAGCCGCTGCCTACGCGGGGCGGTTGAAAGAAAATGCGCTTCGATACGGCGCCTTTTGTCAGGATCAAGCTCATCCCGGTGATAAAGATCGAGGAGCTCATCCTTTACCGCGAGGAACCGGTTGAAAAAAGCATCGTCGTTGAAATACGCAGTCTCGAAAGTCTCCTGGTCCGGCTCGCTGAGCTCGCCGAAAAGGTATTGTTCGCACATGCCTTCATCGGAGGGAATACTGTCCGATGTACCGTTGCCGTTGGTGCCGCTCATCGAGTCTCTCCCGGTCCGAGCGCACGCGAAACGCATGCGACGGTACACTTAGCTAACTCACGCCGCAGGCGACTCGCCCGCAAGCGAAGCGCATTCAGGGTGGTGTTGAGTCGGGCCGCCAGGATCTTTCGCTCCTCGATCTTGATGCCTTTCTCCTCGCGGTAATAGTCGAAAATAAAATTCCGGGTTTCGTCGGCGAGTTTTTCAAGGCAGCTCTCAAGACAATCAAGCCGGCGCTCGACGGCCGCCCGAGAGCTATCCAGATCGGCGGCTGGATCGGAGCGGATCTCAAAAACCGCATTTTCATCGAGTTCGACGGGGTCCTTTGATCGATTCCGGGATGCTTCCATCCATACGAATCTCGCCACGCCATAGCAGTAACCGGCCGGGTTTTGGATCTTCTCGCCCTCGGCGATCCGACGCATTACACGGTCGAAGGTTTCATCGGCATGATCTTCCGGCGTGCAGCTGCCGCGTGCTTCGAAGAACTCCAACAGCTTGCGCCGGAGATTCTCATACACCCGACCCGCGCTCTCCCTGTCCGCGTCGAGCGAGAAGAGCAGCGAGTCGAACGCCTCCGGTGTTACCGTCCATGTTAAGCCACCCATCGCCATTAGGTTTAGTGTTTAGAGGTAGCAACCACGGGCTGCGAGATAACGATCGAGGAATCAGGCTCCCATTCGTAAAAATTGACGTGAGTAGTGGTCTTCGAATCGTATACCCAGTCGAGTTTTGTTCGCTCTTTTCTAAGGGCGCCCGTACCCTTTTCAAACCAATACAAGATCTCGATTCTTAGCAAGCGAAGTTCTGTCGACGGTGAAAATTTATCCCTATACACGTTTCCCCGGAAGCGGTAAACACTAAACACCTTGTCCTTGTAGTTCTCGCGTCCGAGAAATGTGATCGCCTTATCGGACATGTTGGAATTGGTTGGCTCAGTCATGACTTCTGTCCCAAGTCTGAAAATCGCCGCAGAGGTTGCCTTATTGTGGGGAGCCGCACTCAATCTCTTATACGTATCCGTATCATTCTTTGACAATGCGTCTTTCATCTCGGCAGATCGATTTGCTTGAGCCGCAGTGTATTCGTGACGGGTTCGGACAATCCACGGACCGGTTCCCCATCGCTGGTAGATCTGATCGCCTATCATTATGCATTCGCTGTCAATCGCACCTGTGTAGCTGTTAAAACTAGTCGATCGAATCCGTTTCGAGTCAACTTCTAACCTGATCGACTCGCTTTTACTTGTTGTAGTGTAACGATAGGGGGCCAGCCGCTCTATCGCTTCCAGCCCTCGGTACACCATTCCGGAAAGATCGGATACGGTGACGCGACGCTCTTCCTGTGCCGCGACAGAGAGTGTGCACATCAGAAAGGCAAACAGGATTGGTAACTGTTTCATATTCTGCAGAGTCACGATCGGGTCCTCCGCCCCAAGATGCCCTCTAAACGTTAGTGACGAAGGTTAGGAAACGTGTCACCGCCATTCGCCCTGTAGTTCGAATGCGGCCCAGAAGTAAGGCGACCTCCAACGCTTGTTTTTCATCATCTCGATCTTCGCCGCCCTGAGCGCGGCGGCAGGGCGCATCTTCTCCTTCAGCATCTTTTGATAGAAGATCTTCATCAATTCCGCCGTCGCGACGTCGTCTACCTTCCAAAGACTCGCAACGACGCGCGGGCTTCCGGCATACATGAACCCACGTGTCAGCCCGATCAAACCTTCCCCACGAACCTCCTTGCCGAGTGCCGTCTGACAGGCGCTCAATACAACGAGATCAGCGTTGATCTCCATATTGTAAACGTCGTTCAGTCGCAAAAACCCGTTAACGGGGCCGCCCTTGTCATCCACTAAAGAAAGTACGATACCGGAGAGTTCAGGATGCTCACTGTGCAAAATTCCATGCGTTGCGAAATGAACGATCCGATATTTCGCTAGTTCCCCGCTTACAGCCCGTTCACGAGTAGCGGCAAAATCAAGTGCCTTCAGCGATACGGAAGGGGATGCGCTCTCGAAGATCGATTCAGCTTCTCGTCGCGAAAAAGGAAGTCTCGGAATTCCGAATGCATCGCGGGATCCCCCTTCGGATCTTAGTTGCGGAATTGGCAGCGCTCGTGTGACCGCCACATTGGTACGTACAGCTTTCGGTCCGGCTGTAGACAGTCGTTCGTCGTTTTCCGAAAAGACGGGGTCGCCGAACACAGCGACAGACTCATCCGGCGTCGGTGTGTGAACACGGTCATTCCTAAGCACGTCGAGTACGGAGGCTGATGGGATCGATACTATTTCGTTCGAAAGAAGCATCGGCGATCTGATCGAACTTCGGATGCGAAGGTCAGGAAGACTCGAGAACGGAATGTATTGGAGCGTGCCGTCGGCAACGATCACGATCCTCTTCGTCCCGATAGCGTCGATCGCCGGAACGAGAAGTATCTCGCTGAGCTTTGCTGATTCGCGCTCCCACTCGGCGTTATCGACGACTGTCGGAGTGTTCAGAAGCGAATAAATTTTCCTGGCGATAGACTCGATCTCGGCTCGTGGGGGAAGGACTACGGTTTTTAGAGAGGTCTTCGATACGATCCAAAGGAAGCTCCGTCTTTCGCCAAACACGTAGTTGAGCATGACTGTGTCTTCGTCCACGACACGAGCCTGGATCTCGTCCGCTGTTAGCGGTTGTGGCTGAGTCAGCGCAGCATAGCGCGGACTTTGTTTTCGGATGTCCGTCTCGATTCTGCGCAGATCCGAAGTCAGCGCTGCGACATCCTTCTCGAATGCATTCGGCAGTGAGAGGGTCAGATCGTCGGCCGTCTGGAATACTTTCGGATCGTTCAATGTCGGGCCTTGTGTTCCGACTGCGTCATAGAGCTGATTAAGAATCCTATTTTCCTGCTCGATCAAATTTGCATCGACGCCGCGACGAATATCGGCGCGCGCCTCCTTCAGAGAATCCAGCAGCGAGCGCGCCCGGCGGCGTTCCGATAAATCGAAAGCGATCCGGTCCTGGTTCTTTGTCGCATCGTTTCCGCGTTTGTCCATTAAGAGATCGATGTAGTCCTCATACGGCGAGAGAAGACTTGCGAAGTAACTGGAGCGAAACGCCGGTGCCGTGGCATCCGTTCGCAGCGATTCCGATATCTTGATCGCTTCCAGATACATCTGTTCTGCTTCCTCCACCTTGTTCAACTTTCGTAGGATGCTACCCACGCGCGTCTTAAGAAGAAGAGAATAGTCTGACCGACCCCCACCATCGGCCACGGCCCGTGCCCGATTCGCGAATTGAAGGGCGGCTGTATCATTACCTCTCTTGCTCTCGTTGTTGGACATGCTAAAGAGCGTCTCAACAATTCCTTGACCGTAGCCGGCCGTTTCAGCGATATTCAGAGCCCTAGCATAGTGAGTCGCGGCCTCTGGATATTCGCCCCGAGAAGAGTGAAGATCCCCGATCGCCCCATAAGTCGCGATCTCGCGGGCGAAATAGTATTCGTGTCCAAGCTCCCAGAAGATCCTCTTCGACTCCGTCGGCTTGAGACCCTCGACCTCGAACATTCGTAGGCCTTGAGTGTAAAGATTGAACGCCGCATTTGCATCGCCCTGGTCAAGGCTTATCTTCGCGAGCGTATTGAGCACGCCCGCCTTGTCCGAAATGAAAAAGCGCCGGACGCCTCCGCGCTCGCGTGCTATCTGGATATCGAGATATTCGAGAATGCTCCGCAGCCGAGAAACCGCGCCATTTCGATCGCCATACCGTTCATGGATCGAAGCGAGGTTGAGATCTGCATTTATCTTCCGCGAACGATCGCCGGCGGACGGCGCGAGACTAACCACACGCTGGTAATTTACGTACGCCTCCTGGATCTCTCCGAGGCGCTCTTGGATTTTCGCAACGTTGTACAAGTTCTGGACTGTCGTGCCGATATGACCGATCTCTTCAGCGGCTTGCAATGCCGCTTGAAATGCTTCAAGGGCTTTCGCAAGTCTGCCCTGACTCGCATAAACCGAGCCGGCGTGCTGGAGCGTTCCAACTCTCACGGACTTGTTGGCCAATGTGCCTGACATCCTGATGCTCGCCTCCAGAGTCTCATCGACTTTCGCAAAATCCTTTCTGAAGAGATGCTGAACAGCTAACGCGTTTGAGGTTTGGACTACTGATTCGTAGTCTCCAACCTGCAACGACAGCTGACGGCTGCGTTCGTAGAGCTCGATCGCTTTTTGCGATTGGGAACGTCGTGCATAAAGGTTCGCTAAGTCTCTCGTCGTCCAGGCAAGACCCTGCCGGGTTCGTGCACCGAATGGTTCGAAAAATGCGATCGTCTTGAGAAAGTGCTCTTCGGCAAGGTCTAACTGGTTGAGGTCGCTGTATGCGAGTCCGATCCCTCGATTTGCCATTCCCGCCGCCGGTCTCATTTGTGGTCTCGCCGTGAATCTCAGCAACCGCTTGAACACCAACAGCAACTTTTCGCGAGGAAGGCTGCTGTTCCGTAATCGCAGCCCTTCGACCAGCATCGCTCGGCCAAGATCTACCCCGGCAAGCTCGATCTCAGCTTCAAGGATCATGTCACTTTCGTCTTCACTCTCGGCGGCCGTCAGTCGGACGGCCAGATCCTCGATCTGGTCCATACGGTTTGCCGGGCGGATTTCAGAGATTCGGATTTCGAACTGTCCTGGTTCGGCGGCGGGCTCGAGTGCGCGAACTTCAAATCGATACTCCCCTGACGTTTTCGCGACGATGCCAACTCGTTCGGGACCGTATGTGCCGTTAGGACTGTCCATGTCAGCGACCGTCGTGCCATCGGGCGCGATAACTCGCACAACCACATCGATGCCGCGCTGATGGACGATCACGCGGGCGAACTGGCCGGATACGATCCTGAAGGAGTAGACGTGCGCTTCACCGCCCTTCAGTTCGCTCTCAATCGACTTTCCCTCTTCGAGTTTCGCTGGATATTTCACAGGTGTTTCCCGTGGTGGTTGGGCGAAGGCAACAAAGATCGTTTGGGTGAGGAACAACAGGACGAATGCCTGACGAACGATAGGGGGCCGCATAGGACTTTCCTCGATTTAACTCGCGCTCGTGTTCGGGCTGCGCATCTACTACAGGGGAGCTTGCGCTGTCTCAGGATGATGGTTGGCGAAGTCTACAGTATCTCGTTTATGTCGTCAACGATTTGCATGTTCGGGTAGTGTCCTTAGGACACTACCCATGTTCGGTAAATTGTCGGAGACAGAAACATGTCACCGCCATTCGCCCTGGAGTTCGAAGGCGGCCCAGAAGTAAGGTGAGCTCCAGCGTTTCTGCTGCCTCATCTCGATCTTTGCGGCCCGCAGAGCGGAGGCCGGGCGCATATTTTCCTTCAACATCTTTTGATAAAAGGTCTTCATCAA
>JBBKXD010000354.1:0-6470 GCA_037969295.1 Pyrinomonadaceae bacterium
GGGGGTGGTGAATCAAACTTGGTGGCCTTACGAGTTTTCGGGAAGCACCCGTAATGCAAATGCCGAAATGAAGGACCTTTTTGGTGGCGAGCGTCCATTCGACACCCCAAAACCCACGAGGCTTCCTCAACGCATTCTCCAGATCGCAACAGACAAAGATTCGCTAGTACTCGATTCCTTTGCCGGTTCCGGAACAACCGGACATGCGGTTTTGAAACAAAACTCAATAGACGGTGGCACCCGAAAATTTATTCTCGTCGAAATGGATGGCGTGATCTCAAAGAACGTAACCGCCGAGCGCGTTCGTCGAGTGTCGCAGGGCTACACAAATGCGAAAGGTCAGAAGGTCGATGGGCTTGGCGGCGGGTTTCAGTATTGCCGGCTTTCCGCCGAACCGCTGTTCGAAGCCGGCGGGCCGATCCGCAAGGACGTCACATTCGCACAGCTCGCCGAATTCGTCTGGTTCATTGAAACGGGCGTGGGAATGCGGAATGCGGAACGCGGAGTGCGGAATGAAAACCGGCGGCAAAAGGCAGAAACACGACCGTTAGGGCGTGTGCCCGTAGCGGAATCACCGTACCTCGGCACTTACAAAGATCGCGCGGTCTTCCTGCTCTACAACGGAATTCTGAAAGACAAATCGGATGTCGGCGGCAATGTATTAAATAGCCGGACACTCGAAATGCTGAAGAGTGAGCTTCCCGAATTTAAGGGCGGGTTTGTCGTCTACGGTGCACGCTCGCGTTTCGACAAATCAAGACTTGCAAAGCTTGGCGTCACCTTCCACCAACTGCCGTACGACCTGGCCTCGAAGGTCTGGTTTTGAAGTATGCCCGAACTCGTTCCCCAACCCGACTTCGCCACCGTTACCGATTTGATTCGTCGATCGCGTAAGGAGGCATTGCGGGTCGTGAACACGCATCTCATCGATCTGTACTGGAAGATCGGCGAATACATCAGCCAGAGGGTCGCGAGCGAGAAATGGGGCGACGCCGTCGTCAAAAACCTCGCCGAGTTTATTGCCCTCACCGAACGCGGTGCCAAAGGATTTTCTGACAAGAACCTCTGGCGGATGCGACAGTTCTACGAGACTTATTGCGACGAGCCAAAACTCTCACCACTGGTGAGAGAAATTGGATGGACCCAGAATTTGATAATACTAACCCGGTGCCCGTCGACCGAAGAAAAAGAGTTTTACCTTAGGCTTTCCGCGAAAGAACGCTACACCAAACGCGAACTCGATCGACAGATTTCCGCATCGGTTTTCGAACGAACCGTTATCGGCAATCAAAAACTCTCACCACTGTTGAGAGAATTGCAGCCCGCGATCGAGGGTGCGTTTCGGGACAGTTACGTCTTTGAGTTTTTGAACCTCCCCGAGCCGTTCGGCGAGGCTGACATTCAACGAGCCCTGATCGCTGAGATGCGGAGCTTCATTCTCGAACTCGGCAAGGATTTTCTATTCGTAGGTGAGGAATATCGCCTTCAGGTTGGCAACTCCGATTTCTTTACAGACCTCCTCTTTTACCACCGAGGCCTGCAGTGCCTGGTCATGTTCGAGCTAAAGAACGAAGCATTCAAGCCCGAGTTTCTCGGAAAGCTAAACTTCTACCTCGAAGCTCTCGACCGTGACGTAAAGAAAGCGAACGAGAATCCGAGCATCGGTGTATTGCTATGCAAGGGTAAGGATGAAACGGTTGTTGAATACTCGCTGGCGAGGAACCTCTCGCCGGCGATGATCGCCGAATATCGAACAAGGCTGCCCGATAAAACACTGCTCGTCGCCAAACTCAACGAGCTCACCCGCGAACTCGAGGCGCGAAACCTGGCCGATTGACGAATGCTTGATGCCGATGCAACTGAAAAACTACCAACAATCCCTCCTCGATGACTACGCTGCGTTCCTCGCACGCGCCCGCGAACTAAAGAATCCGGAGGCGGCATTTCGCGAGAGCACTCGCAACATGCTCGGCTTCGAACTGCCGTACACGCCACTCGAGAACACTGAGGCGGGCCGAGCTATTCCCTACGTTTGTTTGCGTGTTCCGACGGGCGGCGGCAAAACCCTTCTCGCCGGTCATTCGATCAAGGCCGTTAACGACAAGTTTCTTTTCGCGAGCCAATCGCTGGTTCTTTGGCTGGTTCCGTCGGACGCGATCCGCGAGCAAACACTCTACGTTCTCAAAACGCCGGGCGAGATACTCCATCAGGCGATGCGCGAACTATTCGGAGCGGTGAATGTTCTCGATGTGTCAGAGGCACTTGCTGTCCAGCCCGCGACCCTCAACACCGCGAACACAATCATCGTTGCGACAATGCAAAGCTTCAAACGCGATTCGCCCGACGGCCTGCGAGTCAACCGACAAAACGGCGCGTTGATGCCGCACTTCGAGGGTGTCTCGCGTGAAATGCGGGGCGAAGGCTCGCTAGTCGATGTTATCCGGCTTCGCCGGCCGTTCGTTATCGTCGACGAAGCTCATAATCAGGGGACGCCCCTTGCGGTCGATACGCTGCTAAGACTGAATCCGTCGTGCATCCTGGAATTGACCGCAACGCCGGATCGGTCGAGTCAGCCATCGAATGTCCTTCGCAGCATCTCGGCATCGGTGCTGCAAACCGAAGACATGATCAAGCTGCCGCTTGAGCTGGCTATAAGTCCTCAGTGGCAGGTTGCATTAAGCGAGGCGATCAACCGCGTTCGCGATCTCGAGAAAGATGCTGCTGAAGAGAAGAGTGCGACAGGCGAAGTGATAGCTCCAGTCGTGATGCTCATCCAGGCGGAGAGTCGTCTGCAGGGTCAGGAGAGGATGACGCCCGAGGTCGTGAAGCAGCATTTGATCAATGATTTCCAGATCGCACCTGAATCGATCGCGATCGAATACGGCGGTCTGCACGAACTCGAAGGAAAGAAGCTCGGGGATCCGGATTTTCCCCAGTTCGTTATCACCGTAGATAAGCTGCGCGAAGGGTGGGATTGTCCTTTTGCTTATGTCCTCTTTTCATTCCGAAACACCACGTCGGCAACGGCGGTCGAACAGGTACTCGGGCGTGTCCTGCGAATGCCGCACGTGATGCGAAAGAACAATGAAGCACTCAACAGAAGCTACGCGTATGTCGTCTCGGCCGATATGCTTCAGACCGTTCAGGGCCTGCGGGACGGTTTGGTAGCGAGTGGATTCGAACGACTCGAAGCGAAAGATCTAATACGAACCGCGGAGCCCGATCTCACCCTGTTCCCGCTGGAATCCGATATCGTGATTCCGCTCCCGTACTTTGAGAACGAACTCGTATTACCCAGCTCGGAAGCCTTGGATGCTCTGCCGGCGGCTGTCAGAAAAAAGATAGAAATCTCACCTGAAACCGGGACGCTCACGGTTAAGGACGGAGCAACCGGCAAGCAGATCGAGCAGATCGCTGAGACGTTCAAGAGACCCGAGATCGTAAAGATCGTCCGAGAGAACCTCGACACTGCTGCCGCGGTTCAATCCGCTCCCACCAAGGAGAGAACTCCCGCGGAAGAGGGGCTGAGCGAAACGGTTCCGCTTCTAGGTTATTCCCAGGGAAAGATGTTGGATGTGTTTGATGAAACCGCCTTGCTCGACGCGGATTGGGAGATCTCGGATTTCGACCCGCTACTCACTGAAAGCGACTTTTCGCAGGACGTGGAAGCCATGCGCCGGGCAACCCTGTCGATATCCCAGCTAGAGCGCGTCACAGTCGATCCCTACGATCGATTGGAGAGCGAACTGGCTCTCTTCGACCTGGAAACCGGTTGGGAAGTGCTGGATCTCGTCCACTGGCTGGATCGAAACATTTCCTTCCCCTATTCCGAGCGCGATTTGAAGGTCGCATGGCTAAACAATGCAGTGGATCATTTAGTGAATAAGCGTGGCTTCACTATCGAGGAACTCGCCTATCGCAAGTTTCGTTTGCGAGGAGCTCTCGAAAGGAAAATGAATGCGGGCCTTGTCGAAGCGAAGCAGCGTGTGTTTGAGGACTTCCTGCGCGATGAATCGCGATTCAGTACTCGCGATGAGCACTCAGTAGTTTTAGAGCGAGGTCGGTACGCCTACGATTTTCCGTACACTGGTGTCTGGCGACTGAAACGACACTTTTATCCCGTTATCGGAAATCTGAAGTTTCCCGGTGAAGAGTTCGAATGCGCCCAGGAAATCGCAAACCACCTGCCGAATGTTAAATGGTGGGTTAGGAATGTTGAGCGCAAGCCCGGATCATTCTGGCTACAAACATCGACGGATAAATTTTACCCAGACTTTATCGTGGGGCTTTATGACGGCATCACGCTCGCTGTGGAATACAAAGGCTCTCACATTGCAGATAGTCACGACAGTCGCGAGAAAAAACAGATTGGAGAACTCTGGTCCAAACGTAGCGAGGGTCAGTGTCGTTTTGTTTGGGTTGAAAATAAGAACTGGCAGGCACTTCACGACGCGGTCAGATAAAGAAACGAAAAACGGCGAGCCACACGCCCGCCGTTTTCCCTCTCGATACCATCGCCCGATCTAAACACCTGGCATGGCTTTCTTGAGCGGTTTCAGAAGGATCGTAAGTACGACGGCCATTACAAGCGCCATTAGGCCAAGCACGATAAAGAAGTTCGACTGGTACCAGATGCTCCAGTAGATCCCGATCATCGTTAGCTTGTTGCCAATCGCGGTTGCCACGAACCATCCACCCATGAGCAAACCTCGCATTCGGATCGGAGCCACTTTGGAAACCAGCGACAAGCCCATTGGCGACAACATCAACTCTCCCAGGGAGAGAATGCCGTAGGCAAGTAAGAGCCAGAAGGCCGATACTTGGAACAAGTACCCGCGGCTCAAGATGGTATCTTTGTGCGCCTCAGCTTTACCGCCGGTCGCTTTGTTCGCCAGATCGATGAGCTTTGCCTCGGCATTGAACTTCTTATCCTTGTAAGCGTCGACCTTTGCCAGAACATCCGCGGGAACACCGTCGGCTCTTAGTTTCGCCGTGACGGCCGCGAGATAAGCGGCAAACGATTGGCTTCCGCCAAACTTCCCTTCGCCCAAGGCCTTGTCCTCGATCTCAACATCACTGACCTTTTTTGCATCCGCTTCAGACACACCATCGGATTTTAGATAAACAACGATAGTCGACAGCGCCGACGCGAACGAGGCATCCGTACTGACCTTCCGGTCGTTAAGGATGAACGATCCGTCCTTACCCTTTGCCCCGATAAGCGCATCGGCGACGTCGGCAGGTACGCCGTCCGACTTTAGTTGACCCGCGACCCTCTCGTTCACGCGGAACGATCCGCTGGCTAGCTGTTGGGCCGTTGGCTGCTGGCCTTCGCCTGCGGTCGCGGCGAAGTAAAGTACGAAAAATGAAAGACCGGTCAGCGTCATACCGATCGCCATCTTAGTGGGCGTCGACGGTTCCTTTCCGCGTCTGTCGAGGAACCCCCAAAACCAAACCAACGGGAATGTAAGGAGAATGATCCACGCGGGATTTATCGAGTTCGAGATCGTACCAGTCACGTTCCAGGCCGTGTTGTCGTCCGCCCAGTAGGTCAAGGTCGATCCGTTTTGGTGAAATACCATCCAGAAGACGATGACGATCAGGAAGATCACGATCAACGCCATCACCCGCTTCCAGTCGGGGACGGAATCCATCAGTCTGTTTCGAGCCTGTGCATCTGCGGCGAACATAGAACCGGGCGTGGTTGGCGGATGGCCGCCTTCTTCCTGATGGCTGACACCATGCGGTGGAGCATCGACCGCGGTTGCCGCGGTGTCGGCTGCCTGATTCGCACGCGCGTTCTGCCGGTCTGCCAGGGCGTTCGGATCTTCAACAATATTTTTGAACCACCAAAGGATCGAAACCGAAATCACCATTCCAAATGCCGCGACTGCGAACGCGGCATGGAAACCCACCGTTTGACGAACGATCTCCATCACGACCGGAGCGAGGAACGCTCCGACATTGATGCCCATGTAAAAAATATTGTAGGCGCGGTCCTTGAGGTGGCTGCCTTCGGGGTAAAGGTTCCCGACCATCGTCGAGACGTTTGGTTTAAAGAATCCGTTACCGATTACGAGACATGTAAGGGCGAGATAGACGGCCCAGAGCGCCGGGATCGACAGTAAGCCGTGACCGGCCATGAAGAAGAACCCGCCGATCATGACAGCTTTTCGATAGCCGAGGAACCGATCCGCAAGCCAACCTCCGATCAGCGGACTGGCGTAAACGAACATCAGATAGTTCGCATACAGCCCGGTCGCCTGACCCGAGGTCCAGCCAAAGCCTTCTTTCGGATCCTGGAGATAAAGCGTAAAAAGCGCCAGCATCGAGTAGAAGCTAAAACGCTCCCACATCTCTGTAGCAAATAAAGCATAAAGTCCGCGAGGGTGTCCCTGCGAATGTCCTGAAGCAGCGGCATTATCGAAAGTCCCGGCATTTGCACTCATTTAGTTTTCACCTTTTACCCG
>JBBKXD010000355.1:0-3715 GCA_037969295.1 Pyrinomonadaceae bacterium
ACCGCAGGACATCGCAAGTATCGCGGTCGTCTTCGACACACAAGATCCGCATGAGGGACGATTTGTTGTTATCTTGAATCACAATCAGCCTGAGGAGTAGTACTTTAGCGTCGCATCACACGACGGCGACCGTCTGCCCGTTATCCGACATAGGGACGAAATTGCTTTCGGCGAGGAATTTCCCATACTCCTCGGCAACTATCGCGTAGCAATCGCAAGCCGAGGCCCGGATCCGCTCAAAATCGATTATCTCGACTCGGCCCCGTGCATACTTAATTGCCCCGCTTCGCTGAAGTGAATTTGCGATCAAACCGATGCTCGTTCTCTGAACTCCAAGCATGTGCGCGAGGAATTCCTGGGTGAGTCTTAGATGTCGATTATTCGAACGCTCGGACATTATCGTCAGCCATCGACACAGGCGGGCTTCGATGGTGTGAAAATGGTTACAGACACATGTTTGCGCCATCTGCTTTATGATCACATAAGCAAATCGCAAGGTCGCGTCGTGGAAAACTCCGTGTCTATTGAACAGCTCCAGAACGACTCGTGTGTCGGCAGTAAAACCTTCGGTCGGGGCCTGGACAAGCGCATCATACGGCAACTCGTTTTTTCCAAGCAGAGCAGACATACCGATCATGCCTTCGAAACCAGCGAACCCGGCTTCGACCGAACGACCTTCCTCCGTAACACAGAGCAGCGAAACCATTCCGTTGTTCGGAAAAAAGCATGTACGCACCGCATCGCCGGCTCGTGCGAGCATGGTGCCGGGCGGAAATGAAGCCGCCTCAAGATGAGGTCTGAGTATCGAGGACTCGTGGGGCGGCAGGATCGACAGCAAATGATTGTGGATCGGATGACGTTTGTCGTCAGCATCGTGCATCGTGTTGACCTTTCGATTTGGAAATTTCGGTGTGCTGGTACTTCGCAATATATCACAGGACCCGGGCGATCCGTCTGTCGGATGGCGGACATATGGCCTGAGCGGATGCGTGAGTTATAATTTGAATATTCTACTGAGCAAGAAAGAGGGTTATGAGCGAAAAGAATCCGTTAGGGTTAAAAAAGATACATCACGTTGAGTTTTTTGTCGGTAATGCGAAGCAAGCCGAGTTCTATTATCGCAAGGCATTCGGGTTTTCGCGGGCTGGGTATTCGGGCCTCGAGACCGGCAACCGCGAGACGACGAGTTATCTCATGCGGCAGAACCGGGTCAACTTTGTACTGACGACGCCACTCTCGCCGGATCACGCCGCGGCGGAGCACATAAAACAACACGGCGACGGTGTTCGCGACATTGCGTTTCAGGTCGAGGACGCCGATCACGCCTTCAACGAATCGGTGAAACGCGGTGCGACGGCGGTCATTGAGCCACGCGATCTGTCGGACGAGAATGGCAGCGTCCGCCACGCTGCGATCGCGACGTACGGCGACACGATCCATTCGTTCTATTCTTACTTCAGCGAGCGTGACCTGGCGAAAAGCTCGAATGGAAACGGAAATCCAAAATCCAAAATCCAAAATCCAAAATACGTAGGTCCTTTCCTTCCGGGCTTCGAGCCCCAAGAAGTCGCGGGCGAGGACGTTGGCATTCAGCTTGTCGATCACATTGTCGGAAATGTCGAGCTTGGCAAAATGAATTACTGGTGCGATTTTTATCGCGACGTGCTCGGGTTTTTCCGTTATATCACCTTCGACGACAAAGATATCTCGACCGAGTATTCGGCCCTAATGTCGATCGTCATGAGCGACGGCGGACACAACATCAAATTCCCGATCAACGAACCCGCCGAAAGTAAGAAAGGAAAATCGCAGATCCAGGAGTATATAGACTTTTATCGCTCGGCCGGTGCACAGCACATCGCGCTTCTCTGCAAGGACATCCGTCACACCGTCGCCCGACTGCAGGAGAACGGCGTTGAGTTCCTGACGGTTCCCGATACGTATTATGACGAGATGCCCGAGCGAGTCGGCGAGATCGACGAAGACATCGAGAGTCTAAAAAAACTTGGAATTCTCGTCGACCGTGACGAGGAAGGCTATCTTCTGCAGATCTTCACCAAACCTGTCGAAGATCGACCGACCGTGTTCTTCGAGATACTCCAACGTAAAGGCTGTAAGGGGTTCGGTAAGGGAAACTTTAAGGCGCTCTTCGTCTCGATCGAGGAAGAACAGAGGCGACGCGGCAATCTGTAGGTCTGATGGCTGACGGATGCATGAGAACACATGAAGCTTCGCCGCTACAGAACGGACGATCTGGATGCCGTCATCGATATCTTTCGATCCAACATTCCAAAATACTTCGGTCCCGCTGAAGAACCCGGACTTCGGGATTTTCTCACGAATGCCTCTGACGATTATTTCGTCGCCGAGATCAACGAACAAATTATCGGGGCGGGCGGGTTAGCGCTTAATCCCGACGAAACTGTTTCGCTCTGCTGGGGAATGATCCGCTCGGATCTTATCGGCAAAGGCCTCGGACGCGAACTCACGGAATTCCGAATCCAAAAGGCGGGCGAATCGTACGCGAATCTGCCGCTCGTTATCAGCACTTCACAGCACACGCAGGGATTCTATGAGAAGTTCGGCTTTCGTCTCGTCGAACACACGCCGGACGGCTTCGGTCCCGGCATCGACATCTGCAAAATGCGACGGGAACTTTCCTGACAGGGGTGGACATTCCGTTGGAGCGAATGCGACCGGCCATACCCATTCTGGCTGATTAGCAAAAGGCTGCGGTATACTTGCCGCGGATTTACGCGGATCGCGCGGATCTGATCGGATCCGCGTCATCTGTGTGATCCGCGGCTAATATTTTTATGGCTCTCAAATACCAAACAGGTTTCGGAAATGAGTTTGCGACCGAGGCAGTTGCCGGTGCTTTGCCCGTCGGGCGAAACTCACCGCAGAAAGCACCGCTCGGATTGTACGCCGAGCAGTTTTCCGGTACGGCGTTCACCGCACCGCGTGCGGCTAATAAACGGACGTGGACCTATCGCATTCGCCCGAGCGTTCTACACAAACCATTCCGCCAGATCGAAAGCAAACTTTTCAAATCCTCACCGTTCGATGAAGTTATCACCACACCGAATCAACTTCGATGGGATCCGCCGTCGATACCTGATGAACCCACGGATTTCATCGACGGCATGACGACGATCGCCGGGAACGGAGACAGTTTTTCTCAGACCGGAATGGCGGTGCATATCTATGCCTGTAACAAGGACATGGATGACCGGTTCTTTTACAACGGCGACGGTGAAATGTTAATCGTCCCTGAAATGGGAAGCCTGACGATCTACACCGAACTTGGCGTGCTCGAAGTTTCGCCCGGTGAAGTTTGTTGCCTGCCGCGTGGATTAAAGTTTCGCGTGGCGATCGCAGAAGGCGGAAACCCGACCGGTAGGGAGGGTGTCGTCTCAAATGCGGAACGCGGAACGCGGAATGCGGAATCAGAAGAAAATCCGCAATCCGCAATCCGCAATCCGCAATCGAGAGGTTATGTCTGCGAAAACTACGGCCAGCACTTTCGACTACCGGACCTCGGGCCGATCGGGGCGAATGGTTTGGCTAACGCTCGCGATTTTGAAACGCCGGTTGCGTGGTATGAAGACAAAGATACGAAGTGCGAGATCGTCGCAAAGTTTGGTGGAAATCTGTGGGCATGCGAGACCGATCATTCGCCGCTTGACGTAGTCGCATGGCACGGCAACTACGC
>JBBKXD010000356.1:0-9927 GCA_037969295.1 Pyrinomonadaceae bacterium
GACGCGAGACAACAGCAATATCGGACACGAGCGCGAGTTCTGCATGAAATATCTTGATACCGACGGCAGCGAGATCCACTGGGATTTTATTCGCGCCGTATGGGCGTCGGTTGCCGACTCCGCGATCGCACCGCTCCAGGACTTGCTCGGGTTAGGTTCGGAGGCGCGCATGAACCTCCCGGCGTCGACCTCCCGAAACTGGCAGTGGAGATTCAGGGACGGAGATCTCACCGATGATATCGCCGAGCGATTGAAGGGACTCACAGAAATCTACGGCCGATGAAGGCTGAATTAATTGTCGATCTCGACGCCCGCGCGCGGCAGATGCGCAACGGCGCTCTGACACAGTTTCGGATTCGTCTTAGGTGGTTACCTTTAAATTTGCTCTCGCGAGATCACACCGCCGGCTGCGGTGGCGGCGGCGTTTCTATACCGGACGTTGGCTGAGTCTGTGAGTTGAGCGTCCGGCAAGCCAGGAAGCCTCGGATTATGAAGAACAGTGCGAACGCGTGAAATGCGGCGCCGAACAATTCGCCGAGCAGTAGCAGCAGCAACGCGTCGAGAAGATAAATAACAATGCCGATAACGAAGGCGACCAAGAACCGCTTGCTGGCGTAATAACCGATGAATGCGAAGAGTGCGACGAGGAAAAAGTTGAGAACGATAGCTACGATCTTCAGGGCGTCGGGTGCTCCGTTGTCGATCGCAACATCGACGAGTGCAGCCGCAAGCTGCGTAAAACCAAGACCGGCGAGAAACGACACATTCGACCCACTCATGTAAGCAATCGAGTTGATCGCCGAGAGTCCGGCGATCCAATAGAACCAGTAGGCACCGCTCTTCGCGGTCGCTGCAAGCTGTTCCTGATCCACTTCTGAGTGGCGTTCGCCGCGGTTGCTTTCCTCATTATCCAATCCGAGTAGACTGATCATATTTTTTTTCGATATCCGTTTGCTCGAGTGTGTTCCAGTTGTCTCAATACTGAATGAACCGATGGCCTCTCGATTGGGAGACGCGAGCCTTTGCTTACTGAGAAGCGTCGCTATCAAATTTTGTGCTTGATACGGGAACTAGGTAGACGCGCGATTTATAGCATCGAATTTGTACGACGGTCAAGGGAGCCTCGTCTTGGTCGCGGTCAGAACCGCCTGCGGTAGCGGGCGGTTTAAGTTAAGGGCATCTGAGCACGTTGTTGTCTCCAACCACCCGCTACCGCAGGTGGTACCGACAATCCACGGCCTCTTGTTTGGGATCGTTCAAGCAAAATCTGGATCTCTCTTAACTACCACCCCGTCAGCCGAAGCGGCCGCCGCCCCTCCTAAACAAGGAGGGGAGTTCTGACCTAAGGAACAAACGCATTCGGAAGCGGGCGGTCTCCCGTCGCACCGAATTGCACGATCTGTGTTCCGGCGGTCGTGCGGCCGATGAACCATGTAGCACTCGATGGTCTAAACACAGTCGGGTCAGTCTTCCCATCGCCATCGTAGTCTCCCGGTGCAACTGTGTCACCGTTTGTTCCGAACGGGAATCCGTAAAACGAGAAGTCTTCGCTGCGGACAATGAACCACTCACCTGTCGATGGGCGCCAGATCGCAACATCTGCTTTTCCGTCACCGGTGTAATCGCCTTGAACTCCTTTGTCGCTCGAGTTCCCGAATTGCATTGCAAGCAATCCCGCAGTACTTCGCTGTATCCACCATTCAGCCGGAGTCGGTCGAAAGATACCGACATCAGCTTTTCCATCGCCGTCGTAATCTGAAACAACCGGTTGATCTCCCGTCACGCCGAACTGCTCGATGCGTGTCGGAGCTCCTGACGATTGCGAGATGAACCACGTCGATGTCGATGGACGCATCACGGCGAAGTCGGCTTTTCCATCGGCGTCGTAATCGGCCGGGACTGGAATGTCACCATTCGTACCAAAAGGCAGCGCAAAGAACGAGAAGTCCTCAGATCGAAGCACATACCATTCACCGGAAGCCGGACGGAAAAATGCGATGTCCGCTTTTCCGTCGCCGGTGTAATCCGCCGGCGCGATAAAATCCGTCGAAGCGCCGAACTGCAGAGCGAACGTCTCGCCCGTCGAGCTGCGATTGATCCACCACTCCGCAGCGGTCAATGGACGGAATATCCCGATGTCGGTCTTTCCATCACCATCGAAGTCGAAGGGTGTGAGTGATGGAATAATTTCATTAGTTTGTCGTTCATACGCTCCGATGTCTGAGCCATTTCCGTCAGGTGCATTCGGAATCGAATCGAAATCGACCGGACGTATAAATCCCCTTTGATCGTTCAAGAGAGCAGGGTTTACATAAGCCCCCTGATCGATCGCCGGGCTGCCTTGGCGCAAGGCAAGTGTCGGGATGGGACCGCCGTTGTCTCTTAAAGGTCCCAGCAGCGGATCAACGCCGAAAATATTTCCCGTCGTGATTGGACCTGCAATGGTGGCGCCCGTCGTATCCTCGATTAAATTATAACCGTACGAATCCACAAACCCGAGCCAATCATTAGAAGTTCCAGCTGTTGCCGAGTTATTGGCAACGATCGAATTCCGTGTGTAGAAGAACTCGGGATTTTCGACGCCGCCGCCGTTACCAGCGCGATTATTAACAATAGTGACATTTGTGATTATGGTCGGTATTACAGGTGAGTTTCCAACATTAGCTATTCCACCTCCATTCACCGTGGAATTGTTGCCGATGATCGTAACATTATAAAATAAAAGACTACTGCCGTTAAAAACACCTCCGCCCTTACCGGAAGCAGAGTTTTGGATTATCAACGAACCCCTTATAAGCAACGAGGGGTTCGCGTTAAGTCCTTCACCATCATTAAAAATTCCGCCGCCTCTACCGGTTGTGGTATTACCGGAAATTATTGAGCTGCTGATATCGAGGGTCGATCCGGACTGACGATTGTAGATTGCTCCACCGCCCTCGGAATTGATAGCAGTATTGTTAGAGATTGTTGAACCTGCAATTGTAAGTCTCCCGTATGACTTGATTCCGCCGCCGCCGAAAAACTCCGCCCGATTATTAGTGATGGTCGAATCGGTAATACTAATTGATCCGTTTGTTCCTGAAATGCCGCCCCCGCCTTGCCGCCCGACGTTGCCGCTAATTATCGAGCCGTTAAGTGTTACATTACCGCCGTCATTGTCAATTCCGCCGCCATCTCCCAATGTGAAGTTATCGCTTACAGTTGAAGATTGCAGATTTAACGTGCCGCCAATGTTCTGGATGCCACAACCCTCGACATTGCCAGTAACTGTCGAATTAATGAGCGTGACTGTAGACTCGTATATAAAAATTCCACCACCCCCTAAGGGACCACGGTTATTCGAAACGACTGAATTGGTCATCGTTAAGGTCGCGTTGGCAATAAAAAAACCACCCCCTTGCCCACCATTCACTCTATTGTCGGTTATGACAACATTATTCAAGTTCACAGTGCAAAAATTAAAAAACTTGATGCCGCCGCCGTAGGAATAATTGCCTACGCCGTTACCACCGGTAATTTTTAGACCATTAATATTTGCTTCCGCGCTTTCACCGACAAATAGAACTCGGCTCTGATTATTTCCGCTAATTGTTAAAAGGCTCGGTCCGGGTCCGTTAATCGTTAAATTTGTCCCTGCTCCGATAGTAAGCTCGCTGCCCCCTAATGTAATTATTTGAGCAGCGTTGAACACGGCAGGATCAAAGTTGATAATGTCGACCGTAGGTGCGGAATTCGCTGCGACAATTGCTTCGCGCAGGCTACAATCCGAGTTACAAACGCCATCGTCAGTGTCGGCGGTTTTTGTAACGATGAAGGTTGTAGCACTAGCTTCCAAGCATAAAAAGAGGCAGCAAAGAATAACAAAACTCAATCGTATGATTGTCATATATCCCCAATACCTCGAGTGATACTAGACTGTTTTACTTTACCAAACAATATACCCGGTCGTATCAAAATACAATGATTTGTTGGGCGGAATAAACGGCTTTCGACCGATCAAGACAGGCCTCATCGGCGGGTTTAAAGTTACGCGTTTACGCAGAGAAAGCATCGGAGCTGAGGCCGTAACTCTGACTTTACGGCGTGGCCGGGTATTGACTGCGGTGCCTTTTCGATGTGCGAGGCATTTGTCGATGCGGCAAGCATTGCCGCCGTTCGCTGTGGCCAGCAGAGCCTAATCGGAGGCGTTCGCCGCCTTCGAAACCTTCGGCGATGCCGTCGAACTGGTATTCGATCAGCGGGCGGTGCGCGAAGTCACTAATATCTCCTCGCGATGATTCTCGCGAGCGGTGTCTTTGTCTCGAACACTTACCTCGCTTCGCCAAAACCGGAGGCCTGCTCGGCTCCCTGTGTCTCATGAAATTCAACGCGTTCTAATCGTCCTCCTCGTCTTCGGCGACGGCGAGGAGCGAGGCGCTGGTGACGCGATCTTCGTCGCCGGTCTTGATGAGCGTGACGCCCTGGGCACTGCGACCGGTCTCGCGGATCTTATCCACGCCGAGACGAATTAATTTCGCCTGCTGCGTAATGATCATGATCTCGCTGTCCTCTTCGATCGGGAACGACGCGACGACCTTGCCGGTCTTCGCGGTCGTCTTCATGTTGATGACGCCCTTGCCGCCGCGTTTCGTCAGGCGATAGCTCGAGACGATCGTCTGCTTGCCAAAGCCGTTCTCGGAGATGGAAAGTATTTTTTCCGTTCCCTCTTGTGAAACGGCGCATACGGAAACGACCTCATCGCCTTTGCGCAAATTCACCCCGCGAACTCCGCGAGCTGCTCGTCCCATCGGACGGACGTCCTTCTCATTGAAGCGGACCGCCATGCCATCGTGTGTCGCGATAAATATCTGGCATTTGCCGTCGGTGCGGATCACCTCGAGCAACTCGTCGCCTTCGTCGATGTTGATGGCGTTGATGCCGTTGACGCGAATGTTCTGAAAATCGGCGAGAGCAGATTTTTTGATCACGCCGTGTTTCGTGACGAAAGTCAGATATGTCTCTTCCTCGAAATCACGAACCGGCATAACCGCGACAAGCTTTCTTTCGCTCGAAAGCTGAACGAGATTCACAACCGCCTTTCCGCGTGCGGCTGCTGCTGCTTCGGGGATCTCGTGGACCTTCATTTTGTAGACCTGGCCGTCGTCAGTGAAGATCATCAGATACGCGTGCGTCGACGCAATGAACAAGTGCTCGACAAAATCTTCGTTCTTCGCGGTGGCTCCGAGCCGCCCTTTGCCGCCGCGGCCCTGACGCGAATAGGTCGAGACAGGCGTGCGTTTGATGTAGCCCGCCTTTGTGACCGTGATCGCGACATCCTCGTCCTTGATGAGGTCTTCGATATTGAACTCGGCACCCGCATCGACGATCACCGTTCGCCGCTCGTCGCCAAAATTCTTTTTGATCTCCTCAAGCTCATCAACGATCACCTGCCGCAAAACACTTTCGTTCTGCAGGATGTTTTCAAGCTCAGAGATATGTTTGATGAGCGCTTCGTACTCATCGAGTATCTTCTGCCGCTCGAGCGCCGACAGCCGGCGAAGCTGCAGATCGAGTATCGCCTGCGCCTGGATGTCCGAGAACGCAAGACTCGAGATGACCTTCCGAAGATCTTTGACGAAGGCGTCCGTAGATTTGTCTCCGGTGACGCCGCGCCATTTCTTGATCTCGGCGATCGCATCGAACTTTGCGGTCAGCCACGATTTTGCTTCGTCGACCGAACGCGAGTTGCGGATCAGCGGAATAATATAATCGAGTGCGTCGATCGCCTTATTGAGGCCTTCTAAAATGTGAGCCCGGGCCTGCGCTTTTCGCATCTCGAACTCGGTCCGGCGCCTGACAACTTCGCGGCGGAACTCGAAGAAATACTCGAGCATTTCCTTCAAGGTCAGCAGGCGAGGCTGTCCGTCGACGATCGCAATGTTGATAATACCGAATGACGACTGCAGCGGCGTCAGTTTGTAGAGTTTGTTGAGAACGACCTGTGGAACGGCGTCGCGCTTAAGCTCGACGACGATCCGCATTCCCTCGCGACTCGATTCGTCACGAAGCTCGGAAATTCCGTCGAGACGCTTCTCGTGCACGAGTTCGGCGATCTTTTCGATCAGTCGAGCCTTATTCACCTGGTACGGAATTTCGGTGATGACTACTGCGTCGCGTTCGCGGTCAGCCCGCCCGATGCGGTCGATCGCTGCCTTGGCTCGCATCTGAATGATGCCGCGTCCTTCGCGATACGCACGGTGGATCTCTTCGCGGCCATAGATAAATCCGGCGGTCGGGAAGTCGGGACCGGGAACGATCTTGATCAGCTCGTCGACCGATATCTCCGGTTTCTTTATGAGAGCGACGACCGCGTTTATTATCTCGGTCAGATTGTGAGGCGGTATCTTTGTCGCCATTCCGACCGCGATCCCTTCAGAACCGTTTACAAGAAGGTTCGGAAAACGCGCCGGCATGACCTTGGGTTCGGAGAGTGAATCGTCGTAGTTCGCCTGAAAATCGACGGTTTCCTTTTCTATGTCCGCCAGTATTTCATTCGCCAGCTTTTCAAGCCGAACCTCGGTATAACGCATCGCCGCCGGATTGTCGCCGTCGATGGAGCCGAAATTCCCCTGACCGTCTACTAACGGATACCGCAGCGAGAAATCCTGGGCTAGTCGGACAACCGTGTCGTAGACGGCTGTATCGCCATGCGGATGATATTTACCGATCGTGTCGCCGACGACACGGGCCGATTTCTTATACGCTTTGTTGTAAGTGTTGCCCAGCTCGTGCATCGCCCACAGCACGCGCCGGTGCACCGGTTTAAGTCCGTCGCGAACATCCGGCAAGGCGCGCCCGATGATGACCGACATGGCGTAATCGAGATACGACCGCCGCATCTCGTCTTCGATGTTGACTTGATTACGTTCTAAAAGTGAATCCATTTGAAATCGTGTTTCTTCTTAAACTCGTATACTTTACGCCGGAGCGTTGCTACAGGCGGGCTCTAAAAAAATGTTGAGAAAAAGCTCCTTTTGATGTTATCCTCTATTTTACAGGCGGAAGGCCTGTTTAGCAACCTCCTAACCCACCACCAGGGCCCGCTAAATTCTTCAAAACACAATCTTTTCGTAAGACGAACTCTCCGACGGTAACGTTCGCCCCAAGCAGAAATGTCAACTATCGTCACAGATCAGGACAATCGCCGAATTCAGAGGTATCCGCTTGCGTTGCCGGCCCGCGTCGAGGTAAAAGTCGACAGCAAATTGGCCTGGAATGAGATCACCCGTCTTGAAGACATCTCAGCTTTCGGCGCAGGATTTAAACTGAAGCGACCGGTCAAGAGGGGCAGGTTGGTGATGATGAGCGTTCCGATGCCTCGTCAGCTTCGCTGCTACGATTACCTTGAGCCGCAATATCGGATCTGGGGCCTTGTCCGACGGTGCATTCCCCTCGGCAGCGGCAATGTCGCGGAGGCCTATGCGATCGGAGTCGCGTTTGTCGGAAAAAACCCGCCCGGAACATATCTCGACAATCCATCGAAACTTTTCGATCTCGCCAACCGCGAGGACGGTGGTCTTTGGCAGTTGGTCGAAGCTCAGACTGTTCCGGATGAAAGCGATCTGCCGGGTTATTTACGTCGGCACACACGCTTTGCGATTCCCGAATCGCTACTACTCGAAATGCTTGACGAGAACGGAGACGTCGCAGCCAGTGAGATCAGCGTGACTGAGAACATTAGTCTTGGCGGCGCTGCAGTTTTTACGTCCTTTAATGTAGAGCCGGGGGCGTTCATTCGCGTGAAGAGCGACCGTCACGACGTAAGTATCATTTCGATTGTCCGCGGAAAGCGCATCGGCGACGACGGCATTATCCGCCTGCACTTGGAATTTATCGACCACATGTTTCCGCTTGAGGGAATCGAATAACTCAGTTGTATTTCTCCCTCATGAATTAATAATGCTTTCAATAATTCGCCCGGGGAGAGGCCTTAATGTCAGTTTGCACTGAACTGCCCAAACAGAAGGCAGACCTTATGTCTATGTCGTTGCATTCCGTGGTAAAAGGAAAAGATGAGGGCAAGGTCCCATGGAAAGAGGTCGCCGACCTGATAAGTGTTTCCGCTACAGGTGCAAGCTTCAATCTTCAGCGTAATTGCGAACCGGGAAACCTGATCTCACTTATGATCCCTCTGCCCGTGCACCTGCGCTGCTATGATTTTGATCGAGAACTGTATCGTGTGTGGGGATTGGTGCAGCACTGCGAACAGATGTCGACGGATGATCCGTCAAATTTTCACATTGGCGTCGCTTTTATTGGAAGGACTTGTCCTGACAGTTATAAGGCAAATCCCTTGCAGCACTACCGCATCGCGGGCGTCGGCGATGACGGAATGTGGAGGGTTGCCGAATCAAAGACGCCGTTCAAGAAGCGCGCGGATGTAAGATTTTGGAAACCCGTAGAACTCTACCTCGCGTTGATCGACACCAAGGACGGATCGACCGGCGGCGAAAGGACGGTGGCGGAGAATGTTAGCCGGAGTGGTGCGGCGGTCTTGACGAGTTTGCAGGTCGGGATCGGCGATCGCGTCAAGTTTATCAGCGAAGAATATGACTTCTCAGGACTCGCTGTGGTATGCAACATACAGCCGAGCGACGATAACCGAACCCGGCTTCATTTAAAGTTCATAAACGCCACTTTTCCGGTCAAGGTTTTGCTGAACTCTGATATCTTGGTCGAGCAAATGTGACAAAGTGCGATGACGATCGAAGGGCCGGATCAAGGCGGATCCG
Source organism: Pyrinomonadaceae bacterium (assembly GCA_037969295.1). Classification (GTDB taxonomy): domain Bacteria; phylum Acidobacteriota; class Blastocatellia; order Pyrinomonadales; family Pyrinomonadaceae; genus OLB17. The sequence continues at coordinate 8,772 of JBBKXD010000356.1, forward strand.
GCCTTTTTAGTTTTGAGAGATACGACCGGCTCATAGTTGTTCTAATTCGGCGAAAAGCTCCCGCAGCCTGCGGCCGGTAATGTCGAGGATCCACATCTAAGAAAGCCAGTCTCAATTCAAGAGCTTGTCGTCGAACCAGCGCTCAGTCATGTCACACCACATCGCGAGCCCTTTCCATTCACCGAACTTTGTATAGTGGCGTTCGATCTTCTTATCCGGACACACCTTTTCGCGATTGTGCTTTTTGTAAAATTGGGACCGCAGCCACGAGTCGAGCGCAAGGCCATCGTATCTTCCGAGCAGTTTCAGCAGATTGTCAGCGGCATAATCTCCAAATCCTTTGACGCTCTTTATTTCCTTTTTCAATTCTGCCGTCGGAAGCTCGGAGCTCAACCACGATTCGGGATCGACCTTCCCGGATGCGATGGCCTCGGCGAGTTCCACGAAATACGGCGATCGATAGCCGGCCCGGATCTCGTCGCGATAGAACTTCTCGGAAACGGCTGCCATTGCTTCTGGCTTGGGAAAGGCCCTGCGACCTCCGATCGCCGGTTCGCCAAGGTTGTGGACCAGATTTCGCACCATGTTCTTCGTCAACGACCAGGAACAGTTTGTGGTGCACAAGGTTTTCACCATGTCCTCAAAAACCGTCGCTGAGCGGATCAACCGGCCCGCTTTTGACACCGAGACCCAGCTCAGCCGCTCTTCGTTGTCGGTCAGACCGTAAAACTCTTCCAGCGGGTCATCCAGCCGCAAAATGTGTCGGACATCAGCAACGAGTTTTTCTTCATTGAATTTCTTTCCGGAAACGTCGATAGTTAGCCCGCCGTCCGACTCGTATAGGACGGCCGAGATCGGCTTTGCGAATCCCGAATCCAGCACACATTCCAACCGCCACTCATTGTCATCGAGCTGCAGGGGCAGGAGATCGCTCCAACCATGACTGTAGACCGTGTGACGGAAGCTAAAATTGGCCGGTGTTTCCAGAAAAAGTTTTGTCCGCATTAACGAATTTTAGGGCCAAAAGCCGCGGTCTTACAAATCTTTGCAGATTTTTAGACCAATGCCCTTATTTCATCGTCTTATCATCGTAAAAAGGGCTACAATACGGAAGATCTCGTAATAAAAAACTTGTGTTTCTCGAAGGATTGGTCTA
>JBBKXD010000357.1:0-14925 GCA_037969295.1 Pyrinomonadaceae bacterium
GGCCCGACGACATTGCCTGACGAGAAGACACTCGTCTCGTACAACCCGATCGTGGCATTGAACTGGACGGCGGACGATCTGCTGTATTTTCAAACCGCGTATATCAGACGGATGAAGAACGAAGCGGACAGCGTCGTGAGCTTTCAGCGCTGGCACCGGCTCGTGTTTAGTCCGCAGGCCGTGAGCCGGTGAATGGTGACTGGTGACTGGTGAATGGTGAATGGTGAAAGGTGAACAGTGAATAGTGAATGGTGAATAGTGAATAGTGAATGGTGAATAGTGAATAGTGAATGGTGAATAGTGAATAGTTACGTTAGTAACGATCCACGATCCACGAACAACGATCAACGCTGCTATGAAATATGAAACAATCGAACAGATCTACGAGGGCAACAAGAAGATCAGGGGCCGCCTAAACGAACTGGTTGCGACGCTGACGGAAACGCAAACGTCGACGCTCCCGGAGGGCGAAAAGTGGACGGTGGCGCAGATTATTGAGCACCTTTCGATGGTCGATGATAGTGCGATGGGGATCTGCACAAAACTTCTAACGAAAGCCGAGGAGGCCGGCCGGGCCTCAGACGGCAAGGCGGTCATCTCAGAGAATTTTCTGCAGAAGAGTTCCGATATTGTGACCGCTAAACTAAATGCTCCGGATATTGTTCAGCCAAATTCCGGCCGGACCATTGAAGAATCTTTAGCGAAGATGGATGAGAATACGAAGCAGTTCGAACGGCTCCGGAGAGTGTTCGAGTCGGTGGACGGAACCGAGCTCAAATTCCCGCACCCTTTCTTTGGTGATATGTCTGCACATGAATGGCTGGCATTGAAAGGCGGGCACGAAATGCGGCATATCAGACAGATCGAAAAAGTTCTCGCCAAGATAAGCTAGAAAAGTTCCGGTTGCGAAGGAGGGCTTGGCAACCGGAACCTTGGATCCAAGCAAAACCTTTCTCACTTCCGATCGAAAGTATGCTCGGATATTGTCAATTCAACAGAGGGGATGAAAGGGCGAGACCTATGCGATCTCGCCCTTTGCGTTTGATTACCTGGCGATCGTCGGGATGTCGCCGTTCAAGCCGAAGTGTGTTGCCTGAAATGCTCCGTCCGAGCTTCGCAAGATATACCAGTTACCATCCGACGGTCGGAAAACTGCGATGTCGGTCTTGTTGTCGGCATCGTAATTTCCGGCGACCGGTACGTCACCATCGAGCCCGAAGCGAGTAGCCTGGAAGCTGCCGTTCGAGCTGAAGAGTGTGTACCAGACACCTGTTGATGGCCTATATACGGTGAGGTCTGATCGACCGTCGCCGTCGAAATCGCCGCGGACGGGGATGTCTCCGCTTAGCCCAAAGTGGGCCGCGCCAAACTGTCCGTCCGAGCTTCTCAGCCAGTACCAATTGCCGTCGCTTGGACGAAAGACAGCGATGTCATCGCGTCCGTCAGCATCGACATCCAGCGGGATCGGTTTATCCTCGGCGAGGCCGAACCGCGTGATAATGAATCCCGTGTTCGAGCTCTTCTTGATGTACCAGACTCCGGTAGACGGCCTGTAAACAGCAAGGTCGTTGATGCCGTCGCCGTCGAAATCGCCGCGAGTCGCGATGTCCGTTGCGAAACCGAACTGCTCTGAGCTGGTACCGCCATCGGAACTACGCTGGATCTGCCAGACGCCAGAGCCGTTCACGTTTCGGAACACCGCCGTGTCAGTTCGACCGTCGCCGTCGTAATCTGCCGACACAACCGTATCGCTAGCCGTACCGAATTGGCTCGCGGTAAAGCCTGAGCCGTTCAACGAGTACCATACGCCGTCGGACGGGCGGAAGACCGAAAGGTCATGGCTTCCGTCGCCGTCGAAGTCGGCAAGATTAGAACGCTGAATGAAAATTCCGCGGATCTCGCCGCCTGGATTATTCACGCTGGTGATCACCGCCGACCACAGGCCGCTGCGGAGTTGGCCGACCTGAATGGGAGAGACGTCGATCGTTACCGTGGCAAAGTTGCCGTTGTTACCGCCGACCACACCGAAGTCGCGAATGACGGACCCGGCGCCGATGGTTGTTTCGATTCTGGCACCAGTCTGGTTACTTCCAAGGTTATGGAATTCGCCAAAGATGGTCGCCTGAGTTTCGGATGCGTTGAGCGTCACCTTAAACTCGCCGGTCGCACTTGTCGGGGCACCTGCCACTGTCAGATGCGATTCGAAAGAGCGCCCTTGACTCGGGCTTGGGCTCGGGGTCGGTGAGCCACCCGGTGATGGACTCGGGCTCGGACTCGGGCCGGTGAATCCCATAAACGTTCCGCTGAGGATTTGATTGCCGCCATTTCGAATGACGATCGTCGACCCTGCGATTACTTGGGGAACTGTTTCGCCCCGGTCCGTACGCAGGCGAAGCCGTGCTTCACCGCCACTTACGAATAACGAACCGACATTTACGTTGTCAACTATTACCGCCAGCTGCGTTCCGCCGGCCAGATTTATCTGACGGACCTGAACCTCGAGTTCAAGCCGGCTGCTGTGAATTTCAAACTGGCTAAAACCATTCGGCAGTATGCCGTTGATGGTCGGGCCGGAGAGTGCCGCGAACAGGTCGCCTGCGTTCGGCGTACCGGTCGGACTTGGACTCGGATTAGGTGAGCCTGTTGGTGACGGACTCGGATTAGGTGAGCCTGTGGGTGACGGACTCGGATTAGGTGAGCCTGTCGGTGACGGACTCGGATTAGGTGAGCCTGTCGGGGAAGGACTCGGATTGGGTGAGCCTGTCGGGGAAGGACTCGGATTGGGTGAGCCTGTCGGGGAAGGACTCGGACTCGCACAAGGCGAGGGACTCGGCGACGGGCTGCCAGTGGGCGAACCAGACGGCGAAGGACTCGGGCTCGTGGAACCGAAGGTACCAGCGAGTATGACGTTACCACCGTTTGAAATCTGAACGGGCATGCCCGCGGTCACAACCGGGACTTGCTGACCATCGTCCGTCCGGCGTCTAAAGGAAAACGTGCCGCACGAACTTACACTTGTTTCTCCGATCACGGCATTGTTAATGGAGACGGTCAGCAGCGTACCGGCCGACAGGTTGATCGAAAAACCGTCGACATCCAACTGCCTGCGGTTCTGATCGTCCACTCTGTATTCCGCAAACCCTGCGGGCGAAACACCTCCGATCGGAGCGCCTGTCAGGCTCGCTCCGATCCGAGTGTCGCTAAGTAATTCTTCGGCGCTCGCTGTGCGGTCGCCTATAGCGAATGGGATAAACACCCATAACGCCACCAGCACAAGCAGTGCGCCGAATCTTGCTAAACTGCGATTCGACTTTGTTTTTTTCATATTCATTACCTTCTTAGATCCTTTTGTTTGCTCGAACCGTCCATCGGAAGAGATTTCCCGGAATTCGGTTACATAACACAGTGCTGGGGAAAGGATTGAAAAGACAGTTTGGTGGCGAAAAGAACGAAATTTAGGAAATTTGAGGCGAAGAATGCGGCGAACAGGGGAATGTAGGCGAGAAAGGACCGATGCGAAGTCGAAAGGAGTACCCTTCCGTCAGTCCCAGTAACAAAGACGTTTAACGTGGATCATTCATTACAGATACTGCGGTCGATCGGGTAACACGTCTGGTTGTTCGTTACGGCGCAGAACGCATCGACTCGAGAGGTTTCCATACGAATGCCCCGGGACGGAAGATTGCAGTCCCAGTCCCAACCGGATTCTTCGACCTCGTCGACCACATGACTTGCGGTATGCGCGGTGCCGTTTATTGGGCGAACCGACAAAACTAGTGCTGCGATACCAGATACTATCGGTGCTGACATCGATGTGCCTGACCACGCTCCATAACGTCCTCCCGGAAGGGCGCTGATTATCTCTTCACCCGGAGCCACGTTCCGGACCCAGCGATCCGTGCTGCGATTCTGCACATTCGCCATGGTCGAAAATGTCGAGAGAAGATCATATCGAGAGCTTGATCCGACGCTCAAGATGTTGTCTATGTCGTTGTTATTGCCCTGGTCGTTGTCATGGCGTTCTGCCGCGGGATAGATACGGGCCGCACCGTTACCGATCTGACCACCGTTTCCGGCACCAGCAACAAAAACTATTACCTCGTCGTTTAGACCTGGGATCGTCGGACCGCCTCCGACGCCGCTTGCCGCCCGCATCAGCTTGTCGAGAAACCCATTGCTCTGCGCGGTGAAATCCCTCGGATAGCCAAGACTTAAATTGATCACATCGGCACCATGCGTCGCAGCCCAGATAATTGCGTCCTTGAGCTTCCACAGATCGCTCTCGCCGTTCACATCAAGCACGCGGATCGGCATTATCTTCGCCTCAGGAGCCATCAGAGCGACGATTCCCGCGACATGAGTTCCGTGGCCATAGGTTGGATTCTCCCGCAGTACACCGACCTCACTCGGATCGCTGTCGTTGTCGACGAAGTCATAGCCGGGAACAAGTCGGCCCGCGAACGCAGGGTGATTTAAATCGATACCTGTGTCGAGCACAGCAACGACGATCGGTCGCGGCTGCTGCCCCGGTGGCGGATTGTTCATGAAACCGCGTGTGATCGCGTGTGCCTGGCTAAGTTTGACCGTGTAGGGGAACCATTGCCTACCGTAGCCTTTGGCACTGCCGCCAATGGCCCACGAACGCCCGATCGCCCACGAACGCCCGAGCGTCCACGGCAATCCCTCTTTCTCGACAACTTTTAGTTTTCTGTTCGATTCCCGCTGCGAGATTCTCGCGTCGCCCTGCATCGCCTGAGCGATCTGACACGGGTTCTGGGTATTATCGTCGCGAATCTGCATCCGATACGTCGGCGGCACGCCGACCTGATCGATGGGCGTCTGCTCGAGCCCGTATTGCGTTGCGACCGCCGGAAGATCGGCCTGGTTTACCAAATCCAGCAGGATCTGCTTAGGAACGGCTTCGCAGGTCTGGGCGCGGACGCCTCCGGCTAAGGCCAGAAAGAATCCGGCGATAATCAGCAGATTCGACATTCGTTTCGGAATTAGACTTCTAAACATCGTAGTAAATTGGGCTCCTTACCTAGACACAGTGCGTCGGCATTCGGTAAAAAAGACGCCCACTCGAAAAAATATTATCCGATAACGAAGAACGGCGACCAGTAATACGGGTGCTCCCCCCGGGAAATAAAATTAGTCTGTGCAATCCTTAATGATGCTGAAACGCTGCTTCCACGTTGCAGATTGGCGTAAAAGTCCTTCATAAGTGCGGTCGTGACCTTATCGTTAACGGTCCACAAACTGAGCAAAAGCGACTGTGCCCCGGCCGAAAGAAACCCGCGGGCAAGGCCGAGGATCTCGTCGCCGGTAAGTACTTTACTTAGTCCGGTTTCGCATGCGCTAAGGGTAACCAGCCGGGCCTTTAGTTTCTTCGCCGTGACGTCGCGGACCGTCACCCAGCCGTCGGCAAGGTGAAGGCTCGAGAACATCGGATTATCGGGCCGAAACTGTCCGTGACATGCGAGATGAATGAGATCGAAAGACGACGCATATTCCTGGAATGCAGCGAACGTCGCCTGCTTGCCCGTAAACTTCGTTGCGCCCGGTAGAACCCTTGCCAATTGCGCAACCTCACGGTTAACAAGCGGGATGCGCTCGTCGGCGAATGCCATCAGGAGCGCGTTTTCCGGCGGCCGCTTCGACCGGCGTGAATTCAGTTGCATCCACACAGCCGCGCTCGGCGAGTATTTCACCTCTCGCATTTCGACAAGATACTTGTCGCCGTCCAGTAGGGCGTGAAACGGAATGTAATTGAGCACGCCTGTCGGAACGAACACGATATTTCGTCGATCCAGCCCGCGAATGACTCGGGCAAGGAGAGCGTCGTACAGTTTCTTCAAATAGAAATCCGCGCGCGCCTTCAATTGCCCGCTGAACGGCGCCATGGCCGGACCGCCGAACCGAAGCGCGTCAAACTGAAAACGCAGCCCTTCGAGCAGTGTCAATATTTCATTTTCGGACGCGATGTCGCTGACATACTCGATGCGGTCGTTCGCGATGACGAACACCGAGTAGCGGCCGGCGTGTTGGACAAACTCGAGCAGGGCCGTTTGGTCACCGAGTTGCTTCTGGAGTGTGCGAATATCAAGCTCGCCGGATCGTTTTTTTACGCCTGATCGCGACGCGCTTTGCGCCCGAAGCGAAAGGGCTGCAAGCCTCTTCTCGCGATCGCGAATTTGAGTTTGTAGTTTGGCCGCTTCCGCGTCGTCTCCGGCTCGCGCGAGGCGGCTGTAAAACCAATTCAGCTCTTCCCGGAGTCTTACCGATCCATCCTTCGTTCGTCCAGTCTCTCTTGAAGCGACCGCGTCGAGAAGAGAACGGGATCTTGCCCGCTCCACCGAGATGAAGGCGTTTTCAAGATCACCCTGTGCCAGATAGAGCTGTGTCAGGTTCTCGTAAGGCTCGAGGGATTTTGCAAGAAATGCCATCCGGAACTCTTCGCCCGGCAGGGGCGCACGCGCCGATTCTGCCGCTTCGATCGCCGACTCGAACAGAGTTTCCGCGTTTTTTAGGTTGCCGGTCTCGCGTGCAATGACACCGAGTGAATTCATTGCGGCCTGAGTGATCGCCCGTTGCTCGAGCTTCTTTGACTCCATGAGCGTCCGTTTGAGCAGAACCTGGGCGTCCTCGAATCGGCCTGTCCTCGAAAGGATCTCGCCGCGGAGCCACGCGGCGGAAAGCCGCAGTCGAACATTCTCGGTCTTATCAAGCGCGGCCGCCGAATCGTTAGCGATCGAGAGTGCGTTCGGGTAGTTACCTCGCGAGAGCTCGAGGGACGCCAGTGTCAGCCGCGCGGCAGCCGAGGCGGTCGGGTTCCGTTCGCGCTCGAATAATTTGGCGGCGCGGCGTAATTCCGCTCGGGCATTTGTAAAGTTTTCTGTGGATATCAACGCGCGGCCAAAGTTAGCTCGCGCTCTCGCCTCTTCGGCCCGCATCTTCAAACGGTGCAGCGTGGGAATGAGTCGCCGATAGATCTCAGAAGCTTCGGAGGTGAGATTCAGCTCAGCGTAAATGTCGGCGATCTCAAGCTCGGCCACCGCGGTCTGATGCGGCATGCCAAGCTTTTCGTATTTTTCCCGCGAAAGCTCCAGCAGTCTGATCGCCTCGGCGTACCGGCCTCGAAACAGAGCGAGGTTGCCCATACTTGCTTCGATCTCGGCGACCGTAACGTGCATTTTCGCGCGGCGGGCATTAGTCAGGGCCACCGCATAAAACTCCTCGGCCCGCTTAAAGTCATTCAGCTCGGCATACGTATTGGCCAACCCGTTTTCCGCCATCGTTTGCCACTCGCGTTCCCCAAGTTTCTTGAACCGGCGATGCGCCGAAAGACAAAACTCTTCGGCGAGCCTGTACCGATCGCGTCGCGAGACGATATTGCTGAGATTCATCTCGATCTTTCCGGCGGCAAGCTGATCATCATATTTATCGAAAAGCTTGAGCGCGTTTTCGCCAGTCCGCTGTGCGGCGCCGTAGTTACCCAGCATTGCTAAAGCGATGAGCTTGGCAACGAGCGGCTGTGCCGATTCATGTTCGTCGCCCAGGCGCAGAATAAGTCGCGAGGCGGTATCAAGATTCTTTACGGCCGATTCCAGCTTTCCGCTCGTAATGTCGGCGATTCCGTCAACCCAGCGCGAAAGGGCCGTCGTCGCTTTATCCGGCGCGAAGTCGGAAAGCGCTTTGAGCGCCGCAGCCGCCATTCGCGTATTAGCCGGTTCGGATGTCCAGATGCGGTAGCAGTACGCCTTAAGCTCGAGCGCGAGGCGTCCGTCGGCAAGCGTCGGATGCTCGGCGAGCAGCTTCCTGCGCTGGCTGTTGTTCCGAGCTCGGATCAGCCGGGCGGCGAGTGTAGATCGTTTCATGTCTGAAGCGGATTACAAGAACGATATTAGCGAAAGATAAAAAAAGCGGGAAGCCGCATTCGGTTCCCGCAATTATTTTCGTCGGATCAGTGACCTTTCTCTAGCCTATGAAATGTCTATCGATTTAAGTGTTATTGCCACTTCCGGACTCTGGATAGTGAGCTCATAACGGCCTGCAGGAACGCTATCGAACCGAAATTCGCTGGTCTCGCTCGCGGTCGTTTCGAAGCTGTGGTCGTCATCAAATAGCTGCGCCTTTGCGTTTGCAAAGCCGTCTCCGAGGACCTGGCCGCGGACGGTAAAGCCTCTCTTCGACTTTTCGATCCTGATGTCGACGGCATGATCATCCGCGCGGTAAAGCATCTGGCGAGCGGCCGAGGTTGATGCGGAACGCTCCCCAAAAGCGGGTTGGTTCTGACTGATTTCCATTTGGAAGACCGCGGCCAGCTTCTTAACAAAAGAGGCCTTAGGTTCGACGGCACGCGTTCGGAACATATTGCTTGCCCATCGCCGCGAATCAGCCGGAGCGTCGGCGGAATCGTCCCGCCGCATCAGGTTAATAATGTTTTGTAGGTTCTTTTCTGTGGACATCTCTTTACGCGGACTCTTGCCGCTTCATAATGAACAGTGTGTTGAAATATCGAATAAAGACAGATCATTCGATAATTTGTTCACGTCCCCAGCGTACTCTGTGTGAAATGGTTCCTGGCTCACGCAAAGCTCGCCAAGGACGCCGCGCGCGGTCCAGACCACTTACTTGCTCAGCAGCTTCTCCAATTTCTTCAGACACCGCGATCGGAGCGGACTGATGCTGGTTTCCCCGACGCCGACCGCCTGCGCCACATCCGAATAGCTTGCCGCAGGGACGCCGAAATAAAGCATCGAGAGAATTTTCTGACATCGCTCCTCGAGTTGGAGGAGAGCTGCTCTGATCAAATGCTGCTGCTCGAGCTCGATCAACATGTCGTCGGCAAGCGGCGATTCGTCTACGAGATTGGCCATCTCGTAATCCATTTCTTCTTCGGTTTTTGGCGAATGCAGACCCTTCGATCCGCGGACGGTCGCCCACGTCTTGAACTTTGCGGTGGTCACCATCCACGAACGTATCTTCTCGGGCTGTTCGATATCATCAAGCTTTTCGAAAAGCGTCAGAAAAACTTCCTGAAACACATCGGCCGCCTCAGCATCCGTCAACCCGGCTCGGCGCGGGATCGCAAAGATAAGACGCTGATAGCGGGCGACAAGCTCGTCCCAGGCGCCTTGATTGCCCTGCCTGCATTGGCGCACCAACTCCGCATCGGACCGTTCAAGGCCCGTTGCAGGAAATGTGCCCGCCGATCTTTCATGTTTGGCCGTGCTCATCCGGTTAGATGATTCTCATTCAAAAAGCATCTCAATGGCAATGTCCCCCGGGAAAGGTCTATGATAATATTTGTTTCTCGCATCTATAAAACTTTTGAATCGAAAGGGCCGCTGCTTCGGCTCTTTTCAATCTGATGGATAAATTTTTGGTTCGAGGCGGACGACCGCTCAAGGGAAAGATCGAGATCGGCGGTGCAAAGAACTCGGCTTTGCCGTGCCTCGCGGCGACACTCCTCACCGAAGAGACGGTCACGCTTCACAACGTTCCATACGTAAAAGATCTGATCACGCAGCGGCGATTACTGGAAGATCTCGGTGCGACGGTGCTGACTCCGGAGCTGCGCACCCATAAGGTCACTGCAAACAACATCCAGCTCTTCGAGGCTCCGTACCATCTCGTCAAGACGATGCGTGCGAGCGTTCTCGCTCTCGGTCCGCTCCTCGCGCGATTCGGCCAGGCGAAAGTTAGTTTGCCCGGCGGATGCGCGATCGGAACGCGTCCGATCGATCTGCATCTCAAGGCATTCGAACAGCTCGGTGCGATTGTTTCGCTAGAGTCCGGCGATGTCGTTGCACGAGCGCCAAAAGGACGACTTACCGGTGCCGATATTTCGTTTGAGAAAGTTACGGTCACCGGAACCGAGAACGTGATGATGGCCGCCGCCCTTGCCGACGGGATGACTGTCATCCACAACGCCGCGCAAGAGCCGGAGATCGAAGATCTAGCCGAGCTTTTGAATAAGATGGGTGCTCGGATCAATGGGGCGGGGACGGCGACGATGGAGATCGATGGCGTGGAAGCGCTCGGGGGCGCCCAGCATACAATTATTCCCGACCGCATCGAAACGGGTACGTTCATCGTCGCGGCGGCAATTACGAACGGCGAGCTCGAGGTCAAGGGATGCAATCCCGATCATATCCGGGCTGTGATCGCCGAGCTTCGAGCCGCCGGGGTCGAGATCGAAGAACTGAATCCGAGCACGCTGTTCGTGAAATGTTCGAGCGGCGGGCTGAAAGCGAACGATGTCACGACCGAGCCGCATCCGCTATTTCCGACTGACATGCAGGCGCAGTACATGGCGTTGATGACGCAGGCGGAAGGTACGTCGAAGATCACTGAAACAATTTTCGAGAATCGTTTCATGCACGCCTCTGAGTTGATCAGGATGGGTGCCGACATCCACATCTCCGGAAACACGGCGACGGTTAGCGGACCAAAGCATTTGACCGGCGCGCCGATCCTCGCTTCGGATCTTCGTGCGTCGGCGTCGCTTGTTCTCGCGGCTCTCTGCGCATCGGGCGAAACTCTGATCGACCGCGTTTACCACATTGATCGAGGCTACGAAACGATCGTTCGGAAGTTGCGTTCGATCGGAGCCGACATCGAGAGGATCACTGATAATCTCGCGACGGAGGAGGAGGCGCGGTAAGCAGTGGGCAGTAAGCAGAAGGCGGAAGGCGGAAGGCAGAGGGCAGAGGGCAGTAAGCGATAAGCAACCAGATCGTAAGTGCTTACTACTAATGACAAAAAGCCAATGGCTAATCGCTAACCGACTATAACGATGAAAGTCGAAGACTGTATTTTCTGTAAGATCGCGGCAGGTGAAATTCCGTCGACGCGCGTTTTCGAGGATGAGATGTGCGTTGCATTCAACGATCTCAATCCGCAAGCTCCGACTCATATTCTAATCGTGCCACGCGAACATGTTGACTCACTTGATAAGGCTGCGCAAAATCAAGAAGGGGTGCTCGGACATCTGCTTCTCGCGGCTGCCGAGATCGCTCGCGAGAAAGGATTCGCTGAAAATGGTTATCGCGTCGTGATAAATACAAATGCCGACGGCGGACAGACCGTGTTTCATCTGCACGTTCATCTGCTCGCCGGACGTCCTTTCGTTTTTCCTCCCGGATGACCGGGTTAGAATTTTCCATGCAAAGATCGCTTCTGATTATTGGCCTTCTCTTATTGCTCGTCTCGGCGGGCTGCTCTGGCGGTGCTTCGGACGATGCGAACCAGAATGCGAACGCGGCTTCCGAGATCTCGGGAATTAACGATGCCAATCTTGCGCTTGCTGAAGGCAGCAAGTTTCTGGATACGGGCGAGATCGACCAGGCGATCGACGCACTGACTCGAGCCGTCAAGTTGGATCCTGATTTGGCGGAAGCCTGGTTCAAACTGGGGATCGCATACGGCCTGGCTGAAAAGCGCGAACAGACCTTGGAGACAACCGAGAGCGACAACACCGGAGACGCCAAAAAGCCGTCGAAAACAAATTCGGAAAAAGCATTTGAAAAAGCCGTCGTTGCGTATAAGAAGCTAATTGGCTCGAACGAGAACAATGACGCCGCATATTTCAATCTAGGCCGCGCTTACAACAAGCTTAATGAGGACGAAGACGCTGCGAAAGCTTTAAGACAGGCGGCAAAGCTCAAGCCTGACGACACCGAATATCAGACCGAGCTCGGCTCTATCCTCATCAAGCTGGCGCAATATCGCGAAGCTATAGCTCCGCTGAAAAAAGCGCTCGAGATCGATCCCGAGAACATTCGCGCCCAGGAATTGTTGGAGGATGCGGAAGCCGGCCGCAGCCGGGTCAACTACTCATCTACTCCGAAAGACGACAAGAAAAAACCGGACGACAACTCAAATTCAAGCGTAAATACTGTCCCTCCTGCTGGAAATGTCAGTGTTCCGCCGCCGACACCGGGCCCCGTCTCGAACCCGCCTAAACCTTTGGCATCGCGATCCCCGAAACCCTGACTATGTCATGCACCGTACATTGTGGCACCAGACTTGCCACGTTAAGGGTTGACCAACGCAAGGTGTATCGAATGCCTCCAGCGATCAATGGTCGGTGAAGTTATGAAGTCGAAAGTTTTAGTGGTTGAGGATTATGAAGATACGCGAGAGTTCATGAAGTATCTTCTTCAGGATTATGGATTTGAGGTGGCCGAGGCGGCAAACGGCTACGAGGCTATTGAGGCCGTAAACCGGCAGGTTCCCGACTTGATTTTGATGGATATCTCTATGCCCGGAATGGATGGGCTGACCGCCGCCCGTAAGATTCGAGCCACGCAAAGGGGCTCGAAAAGGACCCCCATTATTGCGATTACCGCATACGGCGAGGCTGCGGAACTAAAGGCGCTTGAGGCCGGCTGCGATGCCTCTCTAAGCAAGCCGATCGATTTTGAGGACCTCGAACCCGTACTAGCTCGATACTTATCGAAATAAAAGCACTCACAGTTTTTGCTGATGCATCGCCACGCGATTGCGGCGTCTTCCGTCGATCCATACCGGCCTAAAGTTAGATAAGCGATCAGGACACCACAACCCGATTGTGCATCCAAACAACACACGGGATCGTCCCTGTGTATCAACTTGACATTCCCCTGCACACCCCGCACATTAGGGCATAACCCTAATGAAAATCGAACTCGACAACCCCAAAACGGCTCTTTCACTCGAGCGCAAGATCAAAATGCACGAGGCGCGCGAAGGTATCATTACCCGGCTCGCGCGCGACCTGCCCACAAATATCGAGCTCGAACGTTTTTTGAATGTGGTCGTTTCCGAGATCGGGCGAATGCTTGAGGCCGATAGATGTGACCTGCTGCAGCTCGTCGAGGGGAAGGAGCTTCGCATCAGCCATGAATGGCGCCGCGATGACAAGATCGCATCGAGTCTCGGAACAGTAATTCCAATCGACCGGAAACGCCTCAGCGAACAATTCGACGTAACAAAGCCGATCCGCATCAACGACACTTCGAAATCAAAGGACGCGACACTGAAGTTCTTTGCCAAGGCCCTCGGCACTCGCTCACTGCTCGTCATTCCGATCATGCTCAGCGGCGAAGTGCTTGGGCTTCTTGGCCTGCACGATACGCAGCATCCGCGGGAGTGGCTCGACGAGGAAGTTAGTTTTCTCGAGTCGATCGCCCAGCAGCTCGCGATCGGCTACCGGTACACGAGCCTCTACGTCGCGCAAGAGCAGGAGTCTAAACGGACGAATGCGCTTCTCGAGATCGCCAACACGCTTAACTCGCACGCTGATTTCAACGAAGTTTCCGCCCGCGCCCTGGAACGTGCCATCAGCCTTGTCGGCGCCGATTACGGAGCTCTCGGTGTGCTCGACAAGACCGGCAAGCGAATCTCGCTCGCATCGTTCAAGTCGGCCGATGGGATCAAGCCGAAACGCGTCTTGAAGATCGTCGAAGACCACGGAAAGTCGATGAACGTAGATTTGTTCCCGGCGGTGGGTGAACTGATCCGCGATGGCAAGACGATATCCGTCAGCGACACGCAGTTGCCTTTCGCGCTCCGTGTGATCTTCAATACACAACTCGGCGGCAAAGCCGCGCTTTGCTCACCCGTTCAGGTCGGCGGAAATACCTTCGGGCTCCTGGGTTTCGTATGGAGCAAGGAAGTTCCGTTCGAGCAGCATGACATTGCGCTTGTCGAAGGGATCGCCGATCAGATCGGCACCGCGCTCGAGCGCGACCAGCTTTCTGCCGAAGTGATGAGGCTGAAAAGCGAACTCTATCAACGGCAGAGTGAGATCATCGGCCAGGCACCGTCCATTCGCCGCGCCATCGAGCTCGCCCTGAATGTCGCGGACACGAACACGACAGTGTTGGTCCAGGGCGAATCCGGAACCGGAAAGGAGCTGCTTGCAAATCTGATCCATTTCCACTCGGGCCGTGAAGATAAACCGTACGTCAAGATCAACTGCGGTGCGATTCCCGAGACTCTTCTTGAATCCGAATTGTTCGGTCATGAGAAAGGCTCGTTCACCGACGCCCGAGCGCAGCGGGTCGGGCGGTTCGAAGAAGCCGATGGCGGAACGCTTTTCCTCGATGAGATCGGCGAGATGTCGATGCAGGCGCAGGTGCGGCTCTTGCGTGTATTGCAGGACGGCGAGTTCACTCGCATCGGTGGTAATGACGTCGTCAAGTCGGACGTGCGTGTGATCGCCGCCAGCAATGTAAATCTCGACCAGGCGGTCGAACAGGGTGCATTCAGAAAAGATCTGTTTTACCGGTTATCGGTGTTTCCCATCACGCTGCCGCCGCTTCGCGACCGAGTCGAAGACATTCAAACGCTGGTCTTTCATTTTCTCGAGCGGTACAAGGAAAAGACCGGACGTTTTATTTCTGGTATTTCAAAGGACGCGCTGCGGGCGCTTGTCAATTACGAGTGGACCGGAAATGTGCGCGAGCTCGAGAATTCGATTGAACGCGCCGTGATCATCGCGTCCGGGCGGCAGATCGAACTGGATGACCTGCCCGAAGCGATCAGCAAACGTGCCTTCGCCGCCGTTGCTCAAGCCCGGCAAGAGCGTGCGCATGCCGCTGGTGAAGGCCTGTCCATCGGTATCGAGATCGAGCTTCCGGCGTCCATGGATGAGATAGAGAAAAAAGTGATAATGGCCACTTTGGATTACACCGAGGGTGACAAATCACACGCCGCCCGTCTTTTAAACATCGGGCGTAAAACACTGTATCGAAAGCTGGAACAGTACGATGGCGAGAAATAGCTATTTGCGGCGCATGCTGCAAATCCTGTACTTTTAAAGTTAATAATTATGAGTTTTTCATCGATCGAAGTTCAGCCCCTCGCCGTGGATGTGTCGTGCAATAGCGACAAATTACAAGTTGCCCTCGCGGACGGCCGTGAGATCTCGGTCCC
>JBBKXD010000358.1:0-8357 GCA_037969295.1 Pyrinomonadaceae bacterium
GGTTCCGGAGCGGGACAAAAAGCTTTACTCGCCAAGACGGCGGATTTCGGCGCCTCGGACGATCCCATGAGCGACGAAGATCTTAAATCCGCTGGCGGCGAGGTGCTTCATATTCCAACCGTACTGGGTGCCGTCGTTCTCACTTACAATCTCGAAAGTGTGAAGGAGCCGCTGAAATTGTCCGGGCAAACCATTTCCGACATTTATCTGGGCAACATCAAGAAATGGAACGACGAACGGCTCGCAAGGGATAACCCCGGCGTAACCCTCCCAGATGCCGACATACTGCCGGTTTATCGGGCCGACTCGAGCGGAACCTCAGCCGTGTTCACCGATTTTCTATCCAAAGCATCGCCGGAATGGAAGACCAAGGTCGGAATGAACAAACAACCGAGCTGGATAACGGGCGTCGGCGTTGGGGCGAAGGGAAATGACGGCGTTATGGGACAGGTCAAGCAGACGCCGAATGCGATCGGTTATGTCGAGCTGACATTTGCAAAGGCGAACTCAATACCGGCAGCACGGATCAAGAACAATGCAGGCGAATTTGTTGAAGCGAAGATCGAAACGGTGAAGGCGGCGGCGGAGGTCTCGGTCGCGAGCATGCCGGAGGATCTGAGAACTCAGATCACCGATGCAGCTGGGGCCGGAGCTTATCCGATCTCTAGTTATACATATATCCTCGTTTACAAAGACCAGCCGGACGCGGCGAAAGGCAAGGCCCTTGTCGATTTCTTGTGGTGGGCCTTGCACGACGGTGAAAAGTTCGCTTCCGGTCTGCACTATGCCCCGCTCCCCGCCGAAGTCCTGAAGAAGGTCGAGGTGAAGATAAATTCGATAACCAGTGGTGGAAAAACGCTGAGACAGTAAATTGCCACGAACGGGCGCCATTGGCGACAAAATATTCCGAACGGTTCTACTTATTGCGGCCGCGAGCATTCTGCTTATCGTGGCCGCGATATTTGTCATGATGGCGAACAGCGCTTTGCCGACCCTTCAACGATTCGGCTTCGGATTCCTGATCGGCGGCGAGTGGAAACCGGCACAGGAAACTTTCGGGGCCCTGCCTTTCATCTACGGCACGGTTGTATCGTCGGTTATCGGTTTATTGTTATCGGTCCCGGTCTCTCTCGGTATCGCGATCTTTCTTGTCGAACAGGCGCCGAAGAACATTGCGAGACCCATCGCGTTCCTGGTCGAGTTGCTGGCCGCCATTCCTTCGGTTGTTTACGGGCTGTGGGGTATCTTCGTGCTCGCGCCCTTTATTCGCAACTACCTCGGTCCGGTGCTTCAGGATAATTTCGGTTTTATTCCGCTATTTCAGGGTAGGCTGACCGGCATCGGAATGCTGACAGCTGCGATCATTCTCGCGCTTATGATCACGCCGATAATCACGGCCGTTGTTCGTGATGTTCTCGAAGCCGTACCCAACACGCAGCGCGACGCGGCGCTAGCGCTCGGGGCGACCAAGTGGGAAACGACTCGGATCGTTTTGGGTAATGCGGCGTCGGGTATCGCGGGGGCTGTGGTGCTCGGTCTTGGGCGAGCGATCGGAGAGACGATGGCGGTAACGATGGTGATCGGAAACTCGCCGCAGATCACCACATCGCTGTTCGAGCCGGCGAATACGATCGCATCGCTGCTCGCCGCCAACTTTGCCGAAGCGACAGACAAGATCTATCTGAGCGCTTTGATCGAGATCGGGCTCGTACTTTTCCTGGTCACGTTCGTCGTGAATGCATTTGCGAAGCTCCTGATCCTTAGTGTCGCGAGGGGGAATTCGGCAAAGCAAGTTTGATCAACTGATGGCACGAGCAATAACGAACTTTGGGCAAAGAAGAAGGATCACAAATGCCGTGATGACCAGCCTTACTGCGAGCTGTGCTCTTTTCGCGACAGTCATACTTCTGTTGATAATTTCCTACATCGCGGTCCGCGGAGTTTCGTCATTGAGCGTTGAGTTCCTGGTCGGAACTCCAAAGCCGGTCGGCGAAGGCGGCGGTATCGGGAACGCGATCGCCGGATCGGCGATGATGACGCTGTTGGCGGCCGTTATCGGTTTGCCGGTCGGTATCGCCGCCGGAGTCTACCTTGCAGAGTATGGGAGAAACTGGTTCGGAAACACGGTTCGATTTGTCGCCGACACACTGATCGGGATCCCGTCGATCATCATCGGCATATTCGTCTACACAATCGTCGTTGTTCCGATGGGGCGTCAATCGGGTCTCGCGGGCGGATTGGCACTCGGCATCATCATGCTGCCGATCGTCGCACGCACGACCGAAGAGATGATCAAGCTCGTGCCGAACTCGATGCGCGAAGGTGCCCTTGCGCTCGGAGCACCCCAATGGCGTGTCTCGTGGAACATAGTTCTGCCGGCAGCGGCATCAGGGATCGCGACTGGCGCAATGCTTGCAATCGCGCGGGTGACTGGCGAAACCGCGCCCCTCTTGTTCACCGCGTTGAACAGCAGGTTTTACAATTTTTACTACGATCAGCCAATGTCATCGCTGACGGTTCAGATCTTCAACTACGCCACGGGCCCGTTCGAAGTTGAGCACGCGATGGCGTGGGCGGCGACCTTGATATTGGTCGGATTGATCCTGATCATCAATATTCTGGTAAGGTTTTTGACGAGGAAAAGGTACTAAGCGCTCAGATGAAAACGAAGATCAGCATTTCAAATCTGGATTTCTATTACGGCAAGGCCCAGGCGCTGCACGACATCACGCTCGAGATTCCCGAGCGCCGGATCATAGCGTTTATCGGACCATCCGGCTGCGGCAAATCGACTTTCATTCGCACTCTAAATCGCATGAACGACACGATATCCGGAGCCCGGGTGGAAGGTGAGGTGATCATAGACGGGGAAAACATCTACGGGCCGGGCATTGACGTTGTGGCACTGCGAAGAAAGGTCGGCATGGTCTTTCAAAAGTCGAATCCGTTTCCCAAATCGATCTTCGATAATGTCGCATACGGAATCAAGATCAACGGTATCCATTCGAACAAGGCCGATCTCCAGCGGCGTGTCGAGAAAGCGTTGCGGGATGCCGCGCTTTGGGACGAGGTAAAAGACCGTATGAACACATCCGCGTTTGGGCTTTCGGGCGGTCAGCAGCAGCGCCTCTGCATTGCGCGCGCACTGGCGGTGGAGCCCGAGGTCGTGTTGATGGATGAGCCGGCGTCGGCGCTCGATCCGATCGCGACCCAGAAGATCGAAGAGCTTGTCGTCGAGCTCAAGCGCGACTATACGATCGTGATCGTCACGCACAACATGCAGCAGGCGGCACGCGTATCGGACCATACCGCATTTTTTATGTTGGGAAAGCTGGTCGAATTCAACCCGACGCAGAAAATGTTTCAGAACCCGGACGAGAAATTGACGGAAGACTATATTACGGGGCGCTTCGGGTAGGAGTTGGTCCTTCGTCATTCGTCCTCAGTCAATTGGATAGACTACGAGAACCAAGGGACGAGAGATGAAGGATAAAGGACAAAAAGACAACGGACTATACCCCCTATGCTAGGATAGAAAAAAAAGATGGACCACCGGATCATTGACGAACAACTTGATAATTTGCGCGACAAAATTCTTTTGCTTGGCGGTGCAACGGAAGCCGCGGTGCATCGCGCTATGCAGTCGCTCGTCGAGCGTGACAGCGAACTTGCGAAGCGGGTGCTTGATGAAGACAAGATCATCGATCAGATGGAATTGGAGATCGACCGCCTGAGCATCGAGATCATCGCCCTTCAGCAGCCGGCGGCGCATGATCTTAGGTTCGTCATCTCAGTCGCCAAGATCACGCCAATTCTGGAGCGTATCGCGGATCATGCCGGGAGCATCGCCGAGGCGGCAATAATCCTAAACAACCAGCCGACTATAAAAAGTTACGTGGAATTTCCGATAATGGCGCAAACTGCCACGGAGATGCTGCGGGCAGCTCTGGACGCCTTTACGAATGAAGATTCGGCCGCGTCGCGCGAGATCATAGAGCGCGATAAGAAGATAGATGAGGCTTACCACCGGGTCTTTAGTGAGCTGCTCGAGATGATGATCGAGAATCCGGCCGCCACGACCGGGGCCGCGCACCTTCTATTCGTGGCGAAGCATCTCGAGCGGATCGGCGACTACGTCAAGGACATTTGCGAACTTAACGTCTATCTACGCGAGGCGGCATTCATCAAGCACCGCTATGGTTCGCCGGCCAATCCCGCAGAATAACCATGTGCCGCCCGCACTTTTTCCGATCATTACAGCTTTACCTTCAAGTTAAAACCCAGCGCGTGGACGTCACCGGGGCGGCCCGAACGGTTCTTTCGCCAGGTGTAATAGAACTCGCCCGATAATTTGTCCGTGAACTTTTTCGCGATACCAGGCGTCAGGTCGTTACGGGACCAATGCCCGGCTGTAAGATCGTAATAGGGCTCTTCCGAAATAAACGGCGCAAACAGTTCCTTACCGTCGCGTTTGATCGGCACACTGAACGTAAATTTGTTTCGATACCGCACGGAGTCGGAACGCGAATTACGTACCCGATACTCGACCCGATTCCGGTCCTTGATCGCGAAGTTTTTGAACTTATAGTTGTAAGTTACATCGAAGCGCAGGCGATGTTCGAACTCGCTGCGTCCCCGAGCCGGCTGCGCCGCTATATAAAGATACGTCGGCGAAAAGCTGAAATGCTTGTTCAGCACGAGGTCAAAACCCCCTCCGATTCGTTCGTCGACCGGCGCCAGACGGTTTTGCCCTAGACGAAGCGATGTGATCAAGAGAAGTGACAGCCGGTCAAAAGTCTTGCCCTTTTCGTCCTTGCTCTTAACGACCGGCAAAGAGAATGACGTTTCATGCCAAACCTGGAAGTCGGTGTCGGGCGGCGTGCTTTGACCAAGTACAGCAATGGTCGGAACAAAAATTAACAGTGCTAGGAAAGTATTCGTTAATCTCATCGCAACAAGTCTATAGCCTCATTGTTAATTCATCACCGGCAAAACACGTCAAGTTTACAACTCGTTAACATGGTGTCTAAGAAGGCCGACGCGGGTACCGCCCGAGGCACTCGATAGACAAGCCGCGCTCGGCTCGGCTAATATCTAACTCACTTCAAGATTTACGGTTCAAACGGAGATGACTCTCTATGGCATTCAGCTTACTGCCCCGTGAGGATGTTTATTTCGAGCTTTTCACGCAGATGGCGGGCAAGATCGAGGAAGCGTCCGCGATCTTGACCGAAATGCTCGAGACACCGGACGCCGATTTTGCATCGTTCAAAACACGAGTCAAGGACGTCGAACATGCGTGCGACGAGCTTACGCACCAGATCACGAACAAGCTCAACAAATCGTTCATCACGCCTTTCGACCGCGAGGACATTTACACGCTCGCCGTCGCGCTCGACGATATCTGCGACTACATTGACGCCGGGGTTCGGGCCATCGTTATGTACGACATTCGCGAGCAGAATGAATATTCGCGTCAGCTGGCGAGGATTATCAAGGACCTCGGCGTTCAGATCAACGGCGCCGTGTCGGTCCTTAGCAAACCGAACGGGATAACCGAACGGTTCCGCGAAATTCACCGCCTCGAGAACGAAGCGGACGACGTTTACTTCCGCGCCATCGGCCAACTGTTCCAGGAGGAAAAAGATCCGATCGCAGTGATCAAGTGGAAAGAGTTCTATGAAATTCTGGAGAACGCGACCGACCGCTGCGAAAGCGTCGCGAACATCATCGAGAGCATAGTGCTAAAACATAATTGATAGTTGATAGTTGATAGTTGATAGCTGATAGTTCGTTATTCGGAGGCTCCCATGGCCGACAGTATTCTGAAAACGAAGAGTTACGAATTCCCTTTACGAACAGTAAGCATTACGCGACGACTAGCTGACGAGAAGCGCGAGTACGTACGTTCTAAACAGCTTTTGAGATCTGGTACCTCGATCGGCGCAAACGTCGAGGAGGCGAATCAGGCGGAGTCACGAAGGGATTTTGTCCACAAGCTCTCGATCGCGCTTAAGGAAGCGTCGGAAACAAACTATTGGTTACGACTTTTGCGAGATAGTAGAACGCTCGAAACGGAAAAGGCAGATTCAATGATTGCGGATTGTGAGCAGATCCAGAAAATCTTAACGGTGTCGATCAGGACCCTTAAGCGTGGAATGCAATAACTCTCCACTATCAACTGTAAACTTTTAACTCCATGGACGGACAAACAGCCGCACTTAGCCTCGTAGTGCTGATCATCGCGATCGCACTCGTTTTCGACTACGTGAACGGATTTCACGACGCAGCGAATTCGATAGCGACGGTTGTAGCTACGCGCGTTCTCAGTCCGGGCGTCGCAGTAATGTGGGCCGCATTTTTCAATTTCATCGCGTTTGTCGTCTTCGGAACCGCTGTTGCAAAAACGATCGGCGGCGACATGGTAAACATCGCCGTCATTCCGGGCAACGACCAGCTCTTTGTTCTGCTTGCCGCCGTTGTCGGTGCGACCGTCTGGAATTTGATCACGTGGTATCTGGGCCTTCCAACGTCGAGTTCTCACGCCCTCGTCGGTGCGTACGCGGGTTCGGCAATCGTTTCATACATCTGGCACTTCGGCTTTTACGGCGTCGAAACTGTTCTAAAGGCCGCTGGGTGGATAAAAACGCTGACTTTCATTGTCCTGTCGCCCCTGATCGGAATGGCGCTCGGGTTTTTTCTTATGGTCGCGGTCTACTGGATCTTCCGAAGGGTATCGGTAAACAGGATCGACAAGGGCTTTCGCATCGGACAGCTTTTCTCAGCCGCGGCATTTTCGCTTGGCCACGGCGGCAACGACGCCCAGAAGACGATGGGTATAATCACGATCGTTTTGGTCTCCGGAGGTTTTCTGCAGGCAATGCCCGGCGGAAAGCTGCCGGAAGTACCGCTTTGGGTGGTACTCGCGGCACACGCGGCAATTGGATTAGGAACACTCTCCGGTGGCTGGCGGATCGTGAAAACGATGGGCACGAAGATCGTCAAGCTTCAGCCCGTCGGCGGATTTTGCGCCGAGACCGCGGGCGCCGCAACTCTATTTTTCGCTACCTTCACGGGAATTCCCGTTTCTACAACCCATACCATCACGGGTTCGATCGTCGGCGTTGGCACGGCCAAACGACTTTCTGCAGTTAAATGGGGTGTTGCGGGCCGCATCTTATGGGCTTGGGTCCTCACCATTCCGATGGCCGCACTCATCGCCGCACTTTCATACGGCGTTGTGCTCTTAATCGAAAAACTCGCCGGCGTGGCCTGATGGAACGCCGGCATCCCGCCGGCACCGACGCGAAGCGAGGAAAAGCTTCGGCTCGGCCGTTCAGCGCTTTTCGGGCTTCGCCCTCATGCCGGCAGGATGCCGGCGTTCCTTCGCACCGCAAATACCAACGTCATGTCTCCGGCAGCATTGGTCTCCTCGATAACAAAGCCTTCACGCCTTGCACTTCCCAGTAGCAAGCGCCATCATTTCTGCTTTGATTTAGCTGCAGTTTTGCATCTAAGGAGAAAGCCATGTCAGTCGTAACAGAACAAATCAGGCCGCTCGAAGATTTTCTCGTCATGGCCGACGAAGAGTTGGCTGCGCAGATCGCAGCCGCACGCGAGGCTCTCGGGCCGCGAGTTGTCATTCTAGGCCATCACTATCAACGCGACGACGTCGTCCGTCACGCGGATCTGACGGGTGATTCGTACCAGCTTTCGGTAATGGCATCGCAGACCGACGCCGAATACATCGTGTTCTGCGGGGTTCACTTCATGGCCGAGTCGGCAGACATTCTTGGAAAGCCGCAGCAGCGTGTGATCTTGCCCGATCTCGGCGCAGGGTGTTCGATGGCGGACATGGCGACGATCGATCAGGTTGAGGACGCGTGGGAGCAGCTTCGCGACATCGGCGTGCTCGAACAAAAGGTCGCGCCGATCACATACATGAATTCGTCCGCCGCGATCAAGGCATTTTGCGGCCGTAACGAAGGCGTCGTCTGCACATCGTCGAATGCGGTACCGCTTTTCGATATCTATCTCAAACAATTCGACAAGATGTTCTTTTTTCCCGACCAGCATCTCGGGCGGAACACGGGTGCTAAGTTCGGTATCCCACTCGACAAGATGGCGCTCTGGAATCCGCACGAAGAGCTCGGTGGGAATACGGAAGAGCAATTGCGGGAAGCGAAACTGATCCTGTGGCGAGGCCACTGTTCGGTGCACGGCCGATTCAAGCCGTGGCATGTCGATAAGATTCGCGACGAGATGCCCGGTGTGCAAGTTCTCGTCCATCCCGAATGCATGCGCGAGGTTGTCGAGATCAGCGATCTTGACGGATCGACCAGCTTCATCATCAAGAC
>JBBKXD010000359.1:0-5187 GCA_037969295.1 Pyrinomonadaceae bacterium
GAAATGGATGGATGGATGGGAGACGCAGCGTCGGCGAAGTCCGCGCCTTGAGGAAGAATTCGACTGGTGTGTCGTCCGGCTGGGATCACCAGGCAGAATAAGAAGTGTAACTGTAGACACAAGCTTTTTCCGCGGCAACTTTCCTTCGCACTGCTCCATTGACGCCTGTTCCGCGGATATGAAATGGGACTTGGCGGAACTGCTTAGCGAGAAAATACAATGGACAGAGATCCTGTCCAAGTCGGCGTTGGGTGGCGATACACAAAACAACTTCGCGATCGATTATCCGGAACGCGCAACGCACGTTCGGCTAAAGATCTTTCCCGATGGTGGAGTTGCTCGCCTCAGGATCCATGGCGATGTCTTGCCGAATTGGGACTCGCTGAAAGGGCGGGACAGCGAGATCGATCTTGCGGCCACGGAAAATGGCGGCACAGTACCGTTGGCGAGCGATATGTTCTTCGGTCACCGGTTTAATTTGATAATGCCCGGTTTGGCGCACGACATGAGCGACGGATGGGAAACACAGAGGCGGCGTGGACCCGGCCATGACTGGTGCATCATCAAACTCGGCACGCTCGGCAATATCACTCGCGTCGAGGTAGACACGTCGCATTTCAAGGGAAATTATCCGGAGAGCTGTTCGATCGAGGTGGGACGCGCCGATCCGGTTACACCAATCGATTCAATCGCGTGGCGGGAACTGCTCCCGAGTACAAAGCTACAGCCCCATTCGCGGCATACATTTGTTCATGAACTTGCCGATCTGGGCAATGTCACACACGCGCGGCTAAATATTTACCCGGACGGCGGTGTCAGCCGGTTGCGGCTGTACGGCAGGATCGCCGAATGAACGATACGCTGGAACGAATAAATCAGGCCGGCAGAGCAGAAGCGGAATTGATGTTTCGAGACCTTTGCGGTTCTGCGCAATGGGCATCGCGGATGACAACCTCACGGCCGTTCACGTCCGAAAGCGAGTTGATGGATACCGCCGCTGTTATTTGGAACGATCTGCAGACAGCTGATTGGCTCGAAGCGTTTTCGGCCCATCCGAAGATCGGCGAGATGAAACCGGCTCCAGCTCAACAAGCGCGATCGGCGGAGTGGTCGGCTGGCGAGCAAGCAGGAATGAATTCCGCGAACGAATCGTTGAGTAACGAACTCGCTCGTGTGAACAGCAGATATAACGAGAAGTTCGGGTTCATATTCATCGTCTGTGCGACCGGGAAAAACGCCGCGGAAATGTTGGAGCTTTGCCGGTTCCGACTCGGCAATGATCGCGAAACCGAGATCGTGATCGCGGCGAGAGAACAACAAAAGATAACCGAGATCCGACTAAGGAAACTATTATCACTGTGAGCTCAATAACGACACATATTCTTGATACTTCGATCGGCAGGCCCGCGTCCGGCGTCCTGGTAAGGCTCGATCGCCGGATGGATGATGGCCGTTGGGAACCGATCGGAAGTCAGAAAACGGACAGCGACGGTCGAGCACGCGATCTGCTTCCGATGGGAGAGCAAGTAATCGCGGCTGTTTATCGTCTTACATTCGAGGTGGGGCCATATTTCGAGGACAACCAAATCGACAGTTTCTACCAAGAAGTCATGATCGCTTTCACCGTCAACGATGCGTCGCAGCATTACCATGTTCCTCTGCTTCTGAATCCTTTTGGATATTCCACTTATCGCGGGAGCTAAATCTATGTCAGTACAATTGGTCCACAGCAAGTATGGAAAATCGCGAGTACGGCTCATGAAAGTTTTGCGGCACGGCGATTGGCATGAGCTGCAAAATATCAACGTGAAGATCGCTTTCGAAGGGGATTTCGACGACGTGCACCAAGAGGGCGACAACAGTAATTGTTTGCCGACCGATACGATGAAGAATACCGTCTATGCCGTCGCCGCCCAGACAGAAGTGATCGAAGAGATCGAAAGTTTTGGGCTCCGGCTGGCTCGATATTTTCTGACCGACAACGAACAGGTAGCGCGGGTATCGATCGATATTATAGAACATAAATACACTCGGATACCCTTCGGCGGCGAACCGCACCCACACTCCTTTACAAAAAGTGGCGGTGAGAAGCGGACGACTTCAATACGGATGACCCGCGATGACACTTCGGTCGAAT
Source organism: Pyrinomonadaceae bacterium (assembly GCA_037969295.1). Classification (GTDB taxonomy): domain Bacteria; phylum Acidobacteriota; class Blastocatellia; order Pyrinomonadales; family Pyrinomonadaceae; genus OLB17. The sequence goes on from JBBKXD010000359.1 coordinate 2,138, forward strand.
CAGGACTCGAAGACCTAACCGTCATAAAGACCACCAAATCGGGCTTCGCCGGCTTTAAGAAGGACAAACTTACGACATTGCCCGAAGCTACTGACAGAATATTTTGCACATCGGTCAAAGCAAATTGGCGGTACGTGAGTCCCGAAGTCGCAACTGAGGAGTTGTGGAGTGGTGTCCGCCAGACGATACTTGATACCTTTGCCGACCACGACAGTTTGTCCGTACAGCACACGCTCCATGCAATGGGGGAGGCCGTACTGGATCATCATCCGGCCGTTACCGAAATCTCATTCTCGCTGCCGAATATTCATTGCATACCCGTCGATGTGACGAGATTTGGCGAAGGGAACAACAACGCGATCTTTTTGCCCACGGAGGAACCGCACGGTCTGATCGAAGGCCGGCTGAGACGCGCTGGCGCGTAAATATGATCTTGATATGACAACATCGCTTTCACCTGAAAACATTGAGCGCATAACTGCGCAGCTTCGACCATCACTTGCGTCATTCGCAAAACGCTTTCCCGGTGAAACAGGACGACGCCAACCGGTGCACACTGTCTACGGAGGGGCGCACCTGTTTAAGGCGGACACGGCCGTTCGGCTTGGACAACTCGCTACAAAGTCATTTGAATTTTTCGCACCGGATGCCGCGACGTTTGGCGACGCTCTCAATATTCCGGATGTTATCCGTGACACAGTTTACGAACGAGTGCGCGAAAAACTCGGTCGCGAAGCCGTCGAAGATTTCCGTATCGATTTCGAAGACGGGTACGGAACACGCCCCGACGCCGAGGAGGACGCTCACGCCGTGTCGGCGGCCGAGGAAGTCGCGCGCGGCATGGCTGATTCAACCCTGCCGCCATTTATCGGCATCAGGATCAAGACTTTCAGCGAAGAGCTTCACGAACGCAGCATTCGGACACTCGATCTTTTTTTGAACGCGTTAGTGGCATCGTCGGGCGGCACGCTTCCGGATAATTTTGTCGTGACCCTGCCAAAGATCGTCACACCCGAACAGGTCACCACCCTCGTCGACATCTTTGACGAGATCGAACCAAAGCTTAATCTGACGCCAAACGCGCTCAGGATGGAGATGATGATCGAAACGACGCAATCGATCATCGGACCCGATGGCGAGATCGCGATTCCCCGTCTGCTCGATGCCGCGCGCGGCCGGTGCACCGCAGCACATTTCGGTACGTATGATTACACGGCGAGCTGCGAGATCACGGCGGCATACCAAGACATGCTCCATCCGGCGTGCGATTTTGCTCGAAGTATGATGCAGTCATCGCTTTCCGGCACGGGCGTTTGGCTATCGGATGGTGCCACGAATGTTATGCCGGTAGCTCCGCATCGCGGTAAGGATCTAACATCAGAACAGATCGAGGAGAACAACGCGGTCGTTCACCGTGCGTGGAAACTGCACTATGACCACTGCAGGCACTCGCTCGCTAACGCGTTCTATCAGGGCTGGGACCTTCACCCCGGACAATTGCCGACGCGCTACGCCGCCGTTTTCACTTTCTTTCTTGAGGGCCTCGATACGGCCAGCGAGCGCCTAAGCAACTTCATCGAGAAGGCCGCTCGTGCCACGCTTGTCGGCGATATATTTGACGACGCCGCCACCGGCCAGGGATTACTGAACTTCTTCCTGAGGGCGATAAATTGCGGCGCAATAACGGCAGAAGAAGCGACGAGGCGGACAAGCATCACGCTCGACGAACTCCGCTCTGCTTCGTTTGTCACAATATTAAGGAACCGTAGGACATAAACCGCCCCTTCTCCGTGGCGAAGTTTCAACTATTACATTCGCTGCGCTGGGCGACAAATCGCACAACCTCTCATCGGATCTTGCGGCGGCGAGCGAGGCTCTTGCCTTGGAAACAACGAGCTCGGGCCGAGGCTAAAAAGACGGGTTTTGGATCTTATTTTGTACCTCTCGAATTTTGTGCTTCTGTAAATACATTATTTCCAATAAAATACGGATTTACCTCACATTCTGCATCGGAAAGTGAGGAGCACAAACTAACGATATCCAAGTGCCACCAGGGGTTAGATTTTGCTATGCACGCCAGCCGCGTTCATTGGCGACATGATTGATCTAGGCGATGAATTTGTCATTGGGGCGTAATCATTTTATTCCCGGGTCGGCTGTGGCGGCCCAGCGGTAAATTTATTCGAGGGCTCCGTAGCCGCGCCCCATAGCTTTGGCCTGTTTTACGCAGTTCTCTTTCTAATAGCCCCCCCCACCATCTATCCGATCATTGGCGAATCAACCTTATTGAGTATCGGCAGACGGCCATGAATCGTGAAAAACTGTTGCTGCCATGTTCTTTCAACCCGATTTAGCTCCATTGATTCAACTTCAAGGAAGTAGAACCAAAACGCTTTTCCGTCAGGCGTCGGATCACATTTTTCCTTTGTTTCACAATGCTGGACGAATCGGCTTGCCAGCGATGTTGCTAACCCCACATACAAAACGAATCCATTGAATGTCGCCAACGCATAGCAGCCCGACGCATTCGGTACAAGTTTCTTGCTTTTCAATGCAAACTGAACTTTTCCCGAGGAACCCGGATTTAGCTCGCCAACATTCATAGCTCGATGTCTCCACTCGCTCCAGCCCGATGCAGTGCCTTGTTTAGCTCTTGCATGATCTTTCCGATAGCCGCTGAGTTCAGGCTAGTAGCCGCTCCGGTTCCGCTCAACCACCAGATATCTGCCTTGTCAAAGATCGTGACCTGGACTGGAGCTTCCCAAGCTTGGTCAAGTTTAGGCTGGCTGATCTCCGAGACCATCACCCCGTCATCTGTGTCAGCGGAAAACAAATTACTAAGATCGACATCTTCAAATCGTTCGAGCAGGCTGTTGCCCTGCATTATCTTGTAGTCGAGATTAGGTAGCGGTGCGGGTTCGATCTCATCAACGACGAGAGCGAGCCAAAATCGGAGACGGGCGATCTCGACCGCTCCGTTATCGATGTCAACGCCGTAGATGTTGTTCTGGATGATCTCCGGCGCGTCACCCGTCGCGCCGCCTCGGCCG
>JBBKXD010000360.1:0-4345 GCA_037969295.1 Pyrinomonadaceae bacterium
ATTTACAGGAATATTTCGGGAGATAATCTATGAACAGGATCAAGTATTTTGGTTTGACCGCGGCAATCGCTCTCGTTTTCGCGGCCTGCGGCGGGACTGCAGAGGTGAGGAATGCAAACGCCCCTGACACGGCTGCAAAGACCGCGCCGGTCGCACCGACAAAGGATGCGCTCGTAACGCTCGAAAAGAGTGCATACGAGGCTTGGAAATCTAAGGACGCGAAGTTCTGGGACACATTTCTTTCGGACAAGTTTGTTGGCTATGGTTCGTCCGGCAGGCTCGATAAAGCATCAGCCACAAAGGAATACACGGGAGCCGATTGCCAGATCAAGAGTTACGCTCTGTCCGACGAGCAGATGAAACCGCTCGGTAATGATGCGGCATTGCTCACGTATAAGACGACCGTCGACGGCACATGCGGCGGACAAAAGGTCCCGGCTAATAGTTGGGCGGCCGGCATATACGTTCGCGAAGGCAATACCTGGAAAGGAGCCTTTCACGCCGAAGCTCCGATCGTCGATCCACAAGCGTCTGCTTCCCACCCCATAAAAGACAAGAAGGAATCTCCGAAAAAGGACGAGGCGAAAACCGCCGCTCCGGATGCCGACACGGCAACATTGATGGCGGCCGAAAAAGCCGTCTGGGAAGCGTGGAAAGATCACGACGCCAAAAAGATTGAGGAGATCACGGCCAAGGATATTTCATTTATCAACATCTTCGGGACCTACTTCGCAACGAAGGCTGATGCAGTGAAAGACTGGACCAGTCCCGGATGCGAGGTCAAGAGCGTCAGCGTCACCGACGGCGTAGCGACGATGCTCTCGCCGACGGTAGGCATCCTGAGATTCAACGGTGGCGCCGATGGCACTTGCTTTGGCCAGAAGGTCGGACCCATTTGGGGCACGTCCGTCTATGTTAAGGACGGAGATGCGTGGAAATGGGTCTTCGGCATAAATTTACCCGCACCCCGGGAGGGAACCTAGCGGCTGCTGAAGTGCGGCGGGTGACTCACACGGAGAAATAACATGCCGACACTAACAATGCTCGCCTCGGTCGTTGTTCTGCTTGCCGGGCTGTATCTGATCGGTCTCGCGGCAGTTGCCTTTGTCTCGCCCGCGCGGGCAAAGAGTTTTCTCTCCAGTTTCGCCGGCTCGGCGCGTGCTCATTACAGCGAGCTATTGATTCGCCTCGTAGTTGGAGCGGCGTTCGTCATATTTGCGCCGGAGATGAAGTTCCCGGTTATCTTCTTAGTATTCGGTTGGGTCCTTATTGTGACAACGATCGTTCTCGTCGTGCTGCCGTGGAGATGGCATCATCGCTTTGCGTCGTGGTCGGTCCCGATGGCGACCCGCCGTATGAGACTCCTTGCACTCGGGGCTCTCGCCGGCGGGGTGTTTGTGCTCGTGTCGGCCTTTCTCGGGGCTATATCCTGAAGGTAAGGTCGATCTAAAATTCTAGCCGGCGTTCATTCCCGCTCAGATCACTTCCATGATTTCATCGAGCGCCTTTCGATTGATGTCCGGCACCTTTGCGTCGTCGGCCGGATAACCAACCGGGATCAAAACAAACGGCACTTCGTTCTTTGGCCGCCCGAGAATTTCCTGTAGAAACTTCATCGGGCTCGGCGTGTGCGTAAGCGTGGCGAGGCCCATGTTATGAAGCGCGGCGAGCAGCATCCCGACCGCGATGCCGACCGATTCCTGCGAATAATAGGTCGGTTCCGTTTCGCCGTCTTCGGCGACGGTCGTGATGCGAAATACAACTATCAAATACGGGGCGATCTCGAGAAAAGGTTTGTTCTCGTCTGTACCGAGCACCGCCAGCCTTCGCAGCCACTTCTCACTCATACGGCCGTGATAGCTTTCGTATTCTTCTTTCTCCGCCGCCTCGCGGATCTGCCGTTTAACTTCCGCGTCCCGGACGACGACAAACCGCCACGGCTGCATATTCGCACCCGATGGAGCCGTCCCGGCCGTCGCTATAGCGCGTTCGATCAACTCAAGCGGTACATCGCGATCCGAATAATCGCGGACCGTGCGGCGGGTCTTCAGCAGATCGAAGAACGCGTCGGCTCGTGCCGCCTGCTCACTATCCGCTACTTCGTGGAAATCCAGCGGAATAAAGATCGGTTCGGGTAAATTCATACGGTCAGTCTCTTTACAAGCATCTGGCATTCGATTTTATTATCTAAGGATGTGATCGGCAATCGATGTATTCGGCTAGACCTGCCCGCCCAACCGGCGCATAATAGCCCCACAACAAATCAAGCAGAAAAGGAGTGAGAAGATGTCCACAGCACAACAGACTCAACCCGAGCTTCCGCCACATGCACAAGTCATCCAGATGGCTACCGGCCATTGGCTCTCGAAGATCATCTATACGGCCGTCAAACTCGATCTCTTTGACAAGCTCGCCGATGGGCCAAAGAGCGCCGACGAACTCTCGGGGTCGCTCGGCCTGCATACAATCTCTCTGCATCGCTTCATGCGAACACTCGCCGGCTTCGGGCTGCTGACGGACAAAGAGAACAAGAAATTTGGTCTGACGCCGCTCGGTGAAACGCTCAGGACGGGGGCTGAGGGTTCCGCTCGATCCACCATTCTCACTTTTTGCGGACCGACGTTTATTAAGGCGTTCGATGAAATTACGCACTCGCTCGAAACCGGACAGACTGGATTCGAGAAGGCATTCGGAATGCCGATCTTCGATTACTTTGGCCAACATCCCGACGAGGCGTCGATGTTCAGCGAATCGATGGTCGGATTTCACGGCGGCGAGACGCCGACCGTAGCGGCAGCGTACGATTTCTCCGGCGTTGGAACGCTCGTCGATGTCGGCGGTGCAACGGGGAATATGCTTACGGCGATACTTTCACGTTACGAAGAGCCCCGCGGGATCCTTTATGACATGGCGCATGTCGTCGCCGACGCACCCGCGTATCTGGAGAAAAATGGTGTCGCCGATCGCGTGACGATCCAGAGCGGCAGCTTTTTCGACAGCGTTCCCGAGGGCGGCGACGCATATATCCTTTCGCACATCATCCACGACTGGAGCGAGGAACAGTGCCTGACGATCCTGGCGAACGTCCGTCGTGCGATGAATCCGGACGGCAAATTGCTGATCGTCGAGTTCGTGCTCCCCGAGGGTGACACTCCGCATCTCGGCAAACTCGTCGACATGATCATGCTCGTCGTCCCCGGCGGTCAGGAACGCACCCCGGCCGAATACGATCAGTTATTGTCGAAGGCGGGATTCAAAATGACGCGTGTCGTCCCGACCGATTCGCCGGTGAGCATCGTCGAAGCGGTTATCGCGTAGCCTGTTCTTGGCGGCGAAGCAACGAAGTCCATCGCTGAATTTAAGACCTTTCTTGTTTCGTGTTCTTTTTCGTGTGGGTTCGTGTGAGTTAGTGGTTTCAGATTTCTCGCAAACAAACCGGGAGCCACTAACTCACACTAAATGCGCCTGGCAGTTCCAACATATAAGCACACGAAACGCACGAAAAGGCGCTTCGTGTGCTTCGTGTATTTAGTGGTTCTCTTCGAGTAAATCGGCTCACTATGCGCCGCGGACCTATCGCTCACGAATTCGAAACACCGATAGTGACAGCGTATAATTACCTTTTGTCGCGGCCGGAATTCGCACGGGTTCTGCTATCAAGGACCGTCAACAGTCAGGAATGACGCGTATGCCAAAGAAAAATAGAAATGAGTTGTCACACGGACAAAGGGATGAACTGCTCGGTGTCTTAAAAGCCCGGTTTGAGAAAAACATGAACCGCCATAAAGGGATTGAGTGGACGAAGGTGCAGGCACGGCTCGAAGCCAAGACTCAAAAACTTTGGTCGCTGGGTGAAATGGAACGCACCGGCGGCGAACCGGATGTCGTCGGGTTTGATAAAAAGACCGGCGAGTATATTTTTTACGATTGCGCAGCCGAAAGCCCTAAGGGCCGACGAAGTGTCTGCTACGACCGCAAAGCTCTGGACGCGAGAAAAGAGCACAAGCCCAAAAATAGCGCCATGGACATCGCGGGTGAGATTGGCGTTGAGATCTTAACCGAAGACGAATACCGCGATCTGCAGAAGCTCGGTGAGTTCGATCTGAAAACGTCGAGCTGGGTCGATACACCCGCCGCGATCAGAAAACTCGGCGGTGCCCTCTTTTGCGATCGCCGCTACGACACGGTCTTCGTCTATCATAACGGTGCGGAATCTTACTATGCCGCCCGTGCGTTCCGCGGATCCTTAAGGGTCTAGATCAAGCACATTGCGTTCATTGAATGGAAAATACAACTAACAATTCAACGCTTACCTGTCCCGACTGCGGATTTCAGAAGATCGAAG
>JBBKXD010000361.1:0-2624 GCA_037969295.1 Pyrinomonadaceae bacterium
CTGCTGGAACAGCAAGAGCTCAGAAGATGCCGCTACTATTTGAATATGGAGAAACGGCGTCGATCCATGATCGACAGGGTCTCGAGCACTCGCTCGTGGAGCTATGGCGGCAGCGTCTGTTTGTCGACCCCGAAGCTGAGCCACCAGAAGAAGCGGCCGACGACAAGAGATATCAGCCCTTTCTCAAGTTCGACGGAAACAAAATACGCGCAAACAACTACGTCGGCTTCATTCAGAATGGCGAAGATCTAATCGAGATCTTTCCGAAGGTGTTTCGCGGTGTGCCCGGCATTGAAGATGACAGGACTCTGATGCTGCGGCACATTTTCTATTGGTTTAGCTATTGTCGAAAATGGCGCTTCCCTTTCGCGCGGACATCGCTGGGCACGATCGACATCGACAGCTTTCCCGAGCTAATAATCAATCTCATCGCGACTCAGTTTTTGGACGCAGTATCCGCCAATCCACTGACGATGTATCGACCGGTCGAAGAAGCCTTGGTCACCCCGCGCGGATCGATAAATTTCAGTCGTTACACAAGCCAAAGTTTGTCGCGTGGCAACTTTCACAAACTCGAATGCGATTACGAACCGTTCCTTTTCGATAACAAAGTCAATCGGATCATCAAATATTGCACGCGCCTTCTGCTAAGTCAGACCAGGTTCGCCGAAAACCAGCGCATTCTGCAGGAGATCACGTTCATTCTCAGCGACGTCGAGGACCGCGCATTTACGTCTGCCGATCTCGACAGCCTGTCGATAAATCCCTTCTTTGCAGACTACGTCTCCGTGCTCGATTCATGCCGAACGGTGTTGAATCAGCAGCTTTACTCAAGCACGGCCTACGATCTTTCCCAGTGGTGCCTACTCTTCCCGATGGAGTACATTTTCGAAGACTTCATCGCAGGATTTTTAGAAACGCACCTCTCGTCCCACTGGAAAGTCGAGTATCAGAAATCCGATCGATACGTTTCTGATGAACCGAAAGCATTTCAAATGCGACACGACATCTTCCTAACGGCTCGCGACGGTAGAAAGATAATTGTCGATCCGAAGTACAAAATGCGTCCGCTGGACTTTAAGAAAGATCCAAAGAAAGGCATTGCTCAAGCGGACCTTTACCAGATGCTCGCGTATGCCATGAAGAGAGGTTGTACGGAAGTTGTTTTGCTTTATCCGAACATCTCCGAAGTGCTGCAACCCGCCGACAGATTTCTCATAAAATCCGGATTCGACGGGAGCGACGAAGTATCAATCAGTGCTCTAGAAGTTCCGTTCTGGAGTTGTGCGGATTTCCTGCAGTTACCAATGCGCCAAATTGATTTCGTTGAAAGGCTTGGCAACCAACAGGGAGCATCGTCACGGTGAGGCCAATGCGTCATTGAGATTGTGAGCCGTCACTCGATCTGCGAAACCGTTCATAAATCTTCTCTCGCAGCCAGTCGCTCACGTCCGCTTTGAATTCCGCGTTTCCCATTATTTTCTCAAAGATTTCCTGATTCCCGTCCATTCGATCGATTAACTTATTTACAAAAACTTCGTTGAAGGGAAAACGAAACGCGTCTGACGGATTAGCAAGCGCCCATTCCCTGAGTGTCTCGTCAAGAAATAATTCTTCTTCCAATTGGTCAAAAAACAGTTTGTCCGCCTCGTTGAAGTCGGTCCCAAACTTATCGTTGAGTACCGTGATTATGTTTGACAGCTTTTCCTTGTCATCCTCTGAGCGTGTTATTCCCGCTTCGGTTGTCGCTCGGAGCGACGTCTCGCCTTGTATCTGCAGAACGAGGTCACCTTCTTTCATTTTCTGAAGGCGATAATATTGGAGGTCAACTTCACTGTCGAGCTTCAGCCGCTCCGATATGTCAGTCTTCGGCAAACGAGTAAGCAGGAAACGCCCATAGGAATAAAGCTTCTCCAGTCTGACATCTTGAAATGGCATTATTTGCGAGAGGAAGGAGTAGAGATTTACATACGCCGTCAGCGAGTTCTTAAATTCATCCTGCTGTTCTTCGTCCCTTTGTCGGTATCGATCAACGGCCACATCAAGAATGCTATACAACTTTCCCTGATCCTTGGAGTTAGACCCGGTTCGATTAGGCCTGTAGAAGATCCTCGCAAAGTCATCGATTTCCGAGTGATGGTATATGTCAGCCGCGTCCATCTTGTTGCGTAAGTCATACAGATGATTTGGATCGGCGGTCTCGTCCATCGTCGTCATTTCATAATACGGCTGGAACGACTTAACGATATCTTCTCGATCGTTGGCGAAATCAAGTATGAAAGTGTCTTCCTTTCCAGCGTGGATCCGGTTTAAGCGGGAAAGTGTCTGCACTGCCCGCACCCCGGACAGCTTCTTATCAACGTACATAGTATGAAGATGCGGTTGATCGAAACCTGTTTGATACTTATCTGCAACGAGGAGGATTTGAAATTCGTTCGTCGCGAATTTATCCGGAAGCTCTTTCTCGCCGAAGCCATTGAGCATCGTCTCTGTCACGCCTTCGGGAAAATCGTCATCGATGACCTTGCCAGAGAACGCGACCAGCGGCCTGATGTCGCCGTAACCTTTCCCGGCGAGATAAGTCTTAAACGAAAAATAGTAGCGAACCGCGTGCTTTCGCGACG
>JBBKXD010000362.1:0-13356 GCA_037969295.1 Pyrinomonadaceae bacterium
CGTGCGTATTCGACCGCCGCCTTCACCATGTCCTCTCCGATCCCTTCACCGCGAAGCTTTTCGTCAACCTCGGTGTGATCTATCGTCATCGTGCCGTTGTTCGTGAAGTATGTCAGTTCGGCGATCCATTCACCGTCTTCCTCAATATAAAATGCACCCTTCCGCCCATGTTCGTCTCTTTGAATCTGCATCATGCTTCTATTACTAGCAAAATAGGGCCGCGCTTATCAACACTTTGTTGGGCGCGGGAGCTGAATTATTCTAGAGATGATGAAAATCTACGACGTTACGGTGCCGATCAGCGATAGGATCCCGATCTACGAGGGCGATCCGCAGGTTGAGATCGAGAGTTCGATGCGGCTCGCGGCGGGGGATGCAGCGAACGTGTCGAAATTGTGTTTTGGAGTCCATACCGGAACGCACGTCGATGCGCCGAACCATTTTATCGAAGGAACAAAGCGGGTGGACGAGTTGGACATCGACAAACTCGTCGGGCCGTGCCGCGTCGTTGAGATCGAAGGTGACGTGATCGCTATTGGGACCGAGCATCTGCCACCGCTGGAAGGCATCGAGCGACTGTTGCTTAAGACGCGAAATTCTGATTTCTGGAACACGCCAGAGGATGGGTTTCGAACAGATTTTACGTATATTACCGAAGCGGCGGCGAGAATGATCGTCGATGCGGGAGTAAAGCTCGTTGGGATCGATTATCTTTCGATCGAAGCACCGGGCGCCGCTGGACATCCGGTGCATATCACGCTGCTCGAGAAAGAAGTTGTGATTCTCGAGGGCCTCGATCTTCGGGAAGTCCCGGCCGGCGATTACGAGTTGATCTGCTTGCCGTTGAAGTATATCGGCGGAACCGGTGACGGAGCTCCGGCGAGAACAATATTGAGATCTCACTAACATTTTCATGTCCACACAGCATCTGTACAACCAATGGTCGGCGACGTATGACACGGTTGAGAACAAGACACGCGACCTTGAGAAACTCGCTTGCGAAACGGTTCTAGCGGACATTCCTCTCACTCGCGTTCTTGAGCTGGGCGGCGGAACAGGAAAGAATACAGAATGGCTTGCTGAACGCGCGGAGAACGTTTTGTCGGTCGATTTCTCGGAAGAGATGCAGGCTGTCGCGAAAGCCAAGGTTAAAAATTCGAATGTCGAATTTCGCCGCGGCGATGTGCGTTCGGAGTGGTCGTTTGTCGATTCGAAAGTAGATCTGATCACATGCAGTTTGATCCTCGAACACGTCGAAGACCTGAATTTCATGTTCGAGCAGGCTGGAAAGGTCCTTGTGGCCGGTGGACGTTTCTACATCTGCGAGCTGCATCCGCTCAAACAGTACGAAGGCAGCAAGGCAAGATTTGAGACGGAGGACGGAGTTCAGGTTACGGAATGTTTTACGCATCACATTTCGGATTACACCAACGCGGCGGTCCGGAACGGATTCTCGATCGGGAGACTTAATGAATGGTTTGACGATGAGGACCGCACGATAACGCCCCGATTGATCTCTTTTTTGTTTGTAATGGATTTTGTAGCACCAAAGGTGCGGCAGTAGTTTAGCCAGGGGCAACGCCCCTGGTGGCTGATCGATTTCCGGATGAAAGCACCAACGGTGCGTCGTAAACTGCAGCGTTTTACTACGCCGCGTTGCGGCTCGGACGTATTGACAACGTCCTCCAGGGGCGTTGCCCCTGGCTAGATTACGACCGCACCTTCGGTGCTTCTTCAGAGATATAGCAATTCATGAATCGAGTCGACGATAAAACATACCGCGAGCGGGTGTATGACCTAGTTCGTCAGATTCCGGATGGGAAAGTAATGACGTACGGCCAAATCGCCGAGATCCTTGGCGAGGGTTACACGCCGCGAACGGTGGGTTACGTGATGCACGGAGCCGACACGGAGAACGTGCCGTGGCAGCGGGTTATAAATTCGCAGGGAGCGTGCTCGACGGGCCGAATGACGATGCCGTTGAACCTTCAGCAAAATATGTTGGAGAGCGAAGGCGTCGTTTTTAGTGAAAAAGGAAAGTGCGATCTTCGCGAGTACCTGTGGTATCCGGATGAATACGAACCGGAAGTGGATCTGCAGCCGAGCCTTTTGGAATTTTAGATTTTGGATTTTAGATTTTGGATTGAACGCCGACGTGCGAGTCTGCGTGTATATCTTTCAATCCAAAATCCAAAATCTAAAATCTAAAATGAGTCACCTTCCCCATTTCAACTTGTTTCTCAACACATCGAAATAGTTCCGATTCTGCGGTTGGACTAGATTGAAAGTTGTCCGGCTCTTGCGGATGACGACGCGATCCTGCGCCTTCATTGTGTAACCGATCTGGCCGTCGAGCGTCAGCACGACGCCTTCGTTCTCTTTTTCAAGCTTGAGCTCGATCATCGCATCGTCCGGTACGACGATCGGACGATTGGTCAGCGTAAATGGACAGATCGGCGTCAGCACGACCGCATTCATTGACGGATAGATTATTGGGCCGCCGGCCGACAGGTTGTACGCGGTCGAGCCGGTCGGGGTGGAAATGATCAGCCCGTCGGCGCGAAACGAGTTGACGAAGAGGCCATTGAGGCTGACATCGATCTCGATGATGCGTGCCAGCGCGGCCTTATTAATGACGACGTCGTTCAGTACGCGGCCAGCCGCCAGCATCTCTTCGCCGCGCCAGTGTTCGGCATGCAGCATCACACGCCGATCGATCTCAAACTCGCCTGCGAAGATCGCTTCAAGCGCCGGGAACATCTCCTCGATGCGAAAGTCGGTCAGATAGCCAAGGCTGCCATAGTTGATCCCGAGCACGAGCACGTCGGCGTCACCTACGAGGCGTGCCGTAGAGATCATCGTTCCGTCACCGCCGAGAACGACGATCAGATCGGATTCGAGTCCGAAGCGTTCGTCGTCGATTGCATCGATATCGCATTGCAGTCCATCTGTAGCCTCAGACTGAACCCGCGGCTTTCCCACAAGCGCGATGCCGCGCTTTTCGAGCCAATCCGAAAGTTCGCATGCGGTTTTCCATGCCTCGGCGTGGTTTGGCTTGACGATCACTCCGACGGTTTTTATCTTTCTTGCGGCCATCCCAGAACCTAAAATAGCACGTAACCGGTCATTCGACAGCCTTCCAATCGGAGGCTGCGGGGGCGTTCCCGGCCCTGTTTTCGGGCATCTTAACTACAATCGCGGTTGGCTGTGCCTGATGCTTTTTGTTAGAATCGCACTTTGCCCGTGCCGACTGCTATTCAAATATCGTAGGTATTAAGAGATGTTAAAGTTTTTCAAGCGTCTGGAGAAGACGCGTAATTTCTTCATTTTGATTTTCGCCGTTGTGATGGTCGCGAGCCTTGTTTTCTGGGGCGGCAGCGGCATCAGCAGCAATCTGACTGCCGACCCGTCGCGCAGCACTGAAACCGCGGCGAGCGTGAAGGGCGAAGACATCACCGTCGGCGAGCTGTACCGGCAGAAGGAGATGTACAGCCGTTATAGTCAGGGCCGCCCTTACCCGGCGAAGCTTCTGCTTGACGGCATGATCGCCAGCCGGATAACGCGTGTCGAAGCCGCGCGCCTGGGTTTGACCGCATCCAATGCGGAAGTCGCCGCGAAGGTCCGCGAGGACTTCAAGCCGCAGGATGGCAAGCCATTCGATCAAAAGATCTACGAACAAAATGTCATCCAGCAGTCGGGAAGCATCGCGGCGTTCGAAGAGGGTGTTCGTGACGACATCAGCTCCAACAAGCTGCGGGCGTTCATTACATCGAGCGTGAGCGTCTCCGAAGAAGAAGTTCTGAAGGATTTTCAACGCAAAAACGCTAAATTCGATCTCAGTTATGTCACGGTATCGGCGGCCGATTATGCCCGGACGATCACACCGACCGATGCTGAGCTACGCGACTATTTCGAGCGAAACAAGTCGAGTTATTACATCGGCGTTCCGCAGAAAAAGATCCGCTACGTATTTGTAAACACCGAGAAGATCGGACAAAAGCTTCAGATCTCGGACGCCGATCTCAAGGCGGAGTACGACAAGCTGCCCGAAGATAAAAGAATTGCGGGCGTTCTCGGCCAGGAAATCGTCCTTCGTGTGTCAAAGCCGGAATTCGAAACCCAGGTTCAGGCAAAGGCCGCCCAGGTCATCGAGCGCTTGAGAAACGGCGGTGAGACGGTCTCCGAAGAAGCTTTCGCAAACGCCGCGAAAGGCCAGTCGGAAAGTGCCGTGAGCTCCGCGAAGGGCGGCGCTCTGCCGGGTCCGGTTCGCGAGAATCCGAACAAGCCCGACGATCCGTACCAGCGGCTGATCAAGATGAAACCGGGTGAGATCACTGAGCCGATCAGCTACGAGGGGCGTTACTTTATCCTTCGTCGCGGCGAGGTTGTGCCGAAGCCTTTTGAAACTGCGAGGAAGGAGCTTGAAGTTAGTATGCGAAACCGTCGCGCCTATTCCGTCGCGGCTGAACTCGCGCAAAAGGTTAGCGATACGCTAAAGCAGAACAAGGACGTGCAGGCGACGGCGCAACAGTTTGCCGGACAGGCGAACATGAGCGTCGCGGAGATGATCCGCGAAACGCCGTACGTGAAGCCCGGCGATAACGTTGAAAACATCGGGACGTCACCACAGTTCGAAGAAGGAATAGCAGGGCTTGTGAACGCTCAGGACGTCGGTGACAAGGTCCCTGTGCAGAATGGCTTTGCGATCCCGTTGCTCGTCGATAAGAAAGAGCCGCGCGATGCCGAATTCGACGAGGTAAAGAATGAGCTCGTCGAGGTTGTGAAACTCGAAACGGCACGCAATAAGATCGAGCAGATCGCGAATCAGATCGCCGCCGGTTCGACGACTGCCGCGGTTATTGCGAACGTCGCACAGGCTAATAACATAAAAGCGAACGAACAGAAAAGCTTCATCCTCGGATCGCCGCTTGGCGAGGGCCCATCGGCGACGACAAGCGAGGCGCTCGAGAATGCAATCTATGCGATGAAAGCGGGCGAGGTGACAAAGACTCCGATCAAGATCGGGGAGAACTATTACATCGTCGGCGTAACGAAGCGCGAGGAAGCGAACATGGACGAATTTGCCAACCAGCGCGACACCTTGATGGAACAGATGCTCGCGCAAAAACGAGGCGAGGTTTTTCAGGACTATCTGGCGTCGACCCGTCTCCGACTGGAAACCGCCGGCGATATCAGGATCTATAAGGACGCGGTCGCAAAGGTTGACGAATCTTTGCCGCTCGGCAGACTCGATCAGTAAATTGATAGTGGATAATTGATAATTGACAATTGGAGCAGTAAGAGCGGGTAGCGGGGTCGTCCTTGCTACCCGCTTTTTTGACTATTCCCAACGAACTATCAATTATCAACTATCAATTATCAACTTGCTCACCACCACCCCAAAAGCTTCCACCACGCCAATCCGACGATCGACCAGATGAGGATGTTCACGACAGAGGCGACGAGGCCGACTGTCCACCACGTCCGCTGTTTGACGTAGCCCGCGCCGAAGTAGATCGGTGCCGGCGTTGTCCCGTAATGCGTCAGGCCGGCGTTGAGATTCGAGAAGTACGCGAGCATCAGAACGGCCAGACCTGCCGGGGCTCCGGCGGCAAGCGTGACGAGCAGGAACGGAACGAACATCGCGAGTACGTGTCCGGTGATCGACGCGAAAAGATAGTGTGAGTAGAAATAGACGAGGGCGAGGATCGCGAGCGCCGCAATCCACGTCATCCCGGTCGTCAAGGATCCCATCCGCTCGGCGAACAATCTCGTCAAGCCGGTCTCGCCGAGCCACATTGCCATATTCACAAGCCCGCCGTACCAAATGAAAACCGACCACGCGGCTTTCTCACCCATCAGGTCGCGCCACTCGATGACGCCTGCGAGCAGCAGCAAACCGATGCCCGCGAGGGCGACGAACGCGGTGTCAACCGGATGCAGAATGTCTTTGGTGATCCAAAAAAAGATCACGGTGGCGAGAACACCGACTACGATGATCTCGCTCTGCTTGATTCGGCCGAGTTTCGTCAGCTCGTCATGGGCGAATCGGGCCGCCTCGGGTGTCTCCTTCACTCCGGGCGGGACGAGCCGGTAGATCAGGAATGGGATAACCGCAAGCGACACCAGCGCCGGCACAATGCCCGCGGCAAACCAAGAAAGGTAGGTAAGCTCGATGCCGGTGTTGTCCTGGATGAGTTTTCGGATGATGAAGTTCGACGCCTGCCCGGTGAGGAACGTGGCGCAGATGATCACGTCGCATTGGTACAAAAGGTTGATGAGGAAAGTGCCGAGGCGGCCCGCTGTTCCATCGTCGGGTCGAGAATCGTACGTTTCGCTGATGCTTAGGGCGATCGGGAGAATTATGCCGCCGTTGCGGGCGCCGTTCGACGGGATCATCGATGCGAGCACGAAATCGGTCGCGACAAGCCCGTAGCCGAGGCCGATCGTTTTCTTTCCGACCGCTCGAACGAAGAGCAAAGCGATGCGATGGCCGAGGCCGGTCTTGATGAACGCGCAGGAAAAAAAGTATGCCGCCAAAACCAGCCACACGACCGGTTCCCCGTATCCCTTCAGCGCGTCAGTCGGCTTGAGCGCACCAAAGACGACGGTGGCGACCACGCCGAGCATAACCACCGCGCTGCCCGTCAGCGGCTGGACGATCGAGCCGACGATGGTCGAAACAAAGATCGCGAACAGCGTCCATGCCTCGCGCGGTACACCTTCGGGCCGAGGTAAGAGCGCGACAAATACACCGACACCGATCGTTATCAGCCACTTTACGATCTTGTTGCGATCCATCCTGTTGAAATCAGCCAAACAACACCAAGTAAAAACAAAAAAAGCGGATGGCCGGGCAACCCTCCGCTCTCATTTTCAAAAACGATCGAAACCTATTCGCCGAGGTACGCTTCTTTAACTTTTGGATCCTGCGCGAGTTGTTTTGAATCGCCTTCCATGACGATCCGTCCCGTCTCGAGCACATACGCCCGGTCGGAGTGATGCAGCGCAGCATTTGCGTTCTGTTCGACGAGAAGTATGGTCGCTCCTTCGTCGCGGATCCGCTCGATGGCTTCGAATATCGTGTGTACGATCAGCGGCGCAAGACCAAGCGAAGGTTCGTCAAGCAGCAGAAGACGCGGCCTCGACATCAACGCCCGGGCCATCGCGAGCATCTGCTGTTCGCCGCCGGAAAGCGTTCCTGCCTTTTGCTGTTGGCGTTCCTTAAGACGCGGAAACAGCGTGTAGCCCTTTTCCATGTCGTCCGCTATACCTTTCTTATCCTTTCGAATAAAAGCGCCCATCTCCAGGTTCTCGCGAACACTGAGATTCGCAAAAACTCCGCGGCCTTCGGGCGACATCGCGATCCCCATCGAAACAAGCTTGTATGTTGGGATGCCGCTGATCTGTTTACCCTCGTAAATGACGCGGCCTTCCTTTGGCTCGAGCAAGCCGGTGATGGTCCGGAGCGTCGTGGTTTTTCCGGCACCGTTCGCGCCGATCAACGTTACAACCTCGCCCTGCTCAACGTGAAGGTTGATGCCGGTGAGCGCTTCGATCGCCCCGTAGTTCACTGAAACATTTTCTAATGTAAGCATGTTCCGATTTTGGATTTTGGATTTTGGATTTTGGATTTTCGGAAAAAGAAATCTAAAATCCAAAATCGCTAGTCCCCAAGATACGCTTCGATCACTTTTGGATCGTTCTTGATATCCTTCGGCAGTCCGAGGGCGATCGATTTCCCGTAGTCGATAACCTGGATGCGGTCGCATACGCCCATCACGACGCGCATATTATGTTCGACCAGAACGACAGTCAGGTTAAATTTGTCGCGGATCTCTTTGATCAGATCGGTCAGGTCATGCTGTTCGGACGGATTCATTCCCGCGGCCGGCTCGTCGAGCAGCAAGAGCTGCGGACGCGTCGCGAGCGCCCGGACGATCTCCAGACGCCGCTGGTTTCCGTATGGCAAAGACGTTCCGCCCTCGTCTTTATATTTTTCGAGACCGAAGATCCGCAGGAGCTCGAGTGCGAATTCGCGATGTTCCGCCTCGTCCTTGCGGAAACGCGGCAGCCGGAACACAGCGTCCGCAAGATTTTGTGTTGAGTGGCGATGGCAGCCGGTGATGACGTTCTCGAGCACCGTCATGCTGGGAAACAGTCGAATATTCTGAAATGTCCGCGAAACACCGAGGCGGGAAATTTGATAGGGTTTCAATCCGTTCACCCGCGTTCCGGCGATATGAATGTCACCCGATGTGGGCTCATAAACACCGGTCAGTAAGTTAAAGATCGTGGTCTTGCCGGCTCCGTTCGGGCCGATCAATCCGTAGATCTCACCAGGCCGAACATCCATCGTCAGCTCATTTACGGCGATAAGCCCGCCAAAACGGATCGTCGCTTTATCTGTTTGAAGAATGTGGTTTCCGTTTCCGTCGGTCATGCTTTCATACCTCCGGTCGGTTTGTCAGCTCGTCGAAATCGCTTGAAGAAACTGCCGATCTCGGCCGTCCCGAGAATTCCCTGCGGGCGAAGGATCATGGTGAGGATCAGGATAAGGGCAAAGATCACAAGACGTAGATCTGCGAACCTAAACGTTGTCGCGCCAACCTGAAGATCGGGCAAGCCGCGCAAAAGCTCGGGCAGAAGCGTGACGATGATCGCGCCGAGGATCGCCCCGGTCATCGAACCCATTCCTCCGATGACGATCATGATGATGATCTCGAACGACTTGATGAACTGAAAATCATTCGTGCTCAGGAATTTGTTGTAGTGCGCGAACAGCGCGCCGGCGACGCCCGCGAACGACGAACCGATAACAAACGATGTCACCTTATAGCGCGTCGTGTTGACGCCCATCGCCTCGGCAGCAAGCTCGTCTTCACGGATCGACACAAGTGCGCGGCCGGTGTCGGACTTTACGATGTTATGGATCACGAGGACGGTGATCACTGCAAAAATTCCTATCCACAAAAAGTTTGCATAGCCGGGGACCTGATAGCCAGTTGCGCCACCGACGGCGTCTATGTTGAGGATCACAATGCGTATGATCTCGGCAAAACCGAGCGTCACGATCGCGAGGTAGTCTCCCTTCAAACGGAGCGACGGAATGCCCACAATAAGACCGGCGACCGCCGCCACCGCCGCACCGATGGCGATCGCGATCAGCAGAACGACGCTCGATGCAACAAGATCCCCGAGCCCGGCGAGCGACGCTTCGACCGAACGTCCGTACGTTACTGAGAAGTATGCGGACGAGTATGCACCGACGGCCATGAATCCGGCGTGTCCGATCGAGAACTGGCCGGTAAAACCGTTGATCAAATTGAGCGACGTTGCGAGGATGATGTTGATGCCGATGAAGACCAGCAGCCTTGCCTGATAATCGTCGACGCCGACACCGAAAAAGCCAGTGTCGCTCATCATCGCGTTGACGACATAAAGCACGACGATCACCGCAGCGCCGATCAAAATGCTTTTCAGCCAGGAACTCATAAATTACTAAACCTTTTCTTGCACGTTTGAGCCGAGTAATCCCGCCGGCCTCA
Organism: Pyrinomonadaceae bacterium; assembly: GCA_037969295.1. Taxonomy (GTDB): domain Bacteria; phylum Acidobacteriota; class Blastocatellia; order Pyrinomonadales; family Pyrinomonadaceae; genus OLB17. The sequence goes on from JBBKXD010000362.1 coordinate 9,549, forward strand.
GTAACAAAACCAGAATCAAAATTGCAAATGCGACCGCATCGCGATAGGTCGACGGAATGCCGACATAGCTGCCGTATCCGACGACGAGCGTTTCGGCAGCCCCGATCAGCAGCCCGCCAAGAACGGCGCCGGGGATGTTCCCGATACCGCCGAGGACCGCGGCGACAAACGCTTTCAGGCCGGTCATAATTCCCATCAGCGGTTCGATCTTCGGATTGTACTGTGCCGTAAGCACGCCACCCGCAGCTGCCAGCGCCGATCCAAGAGCGAACGTAAACGCAATCACAAAATCGGTATTGATGCCCATCAGCTTCGCCGAAGTGATGTTGAACGAAACCGCGCGCATCGCCTTACCCATCTTCGTTCTAAAGATAATGTACTGCAGCACCATCATCAGCGCGATCGACACGACAAAGATGAGGATCTGCGATGTCGAGATCGTCGCATTTCCAAAAAGCGTGATGTTCTCGTTCGGCAACAGTTGAGGGAACGATCTCGGCGTTCCTGAAAAGATAAAGACGAAAAGGTACTCGATCAGGAGCGACATGCCGATCGCCGTGATCAACGTCGTCATCTTCGAGTATTTGCGAACCGGGCGATAAGCGAACCGCTCGATCGCCATACCTATCCCGGCGGCGATCGCCATCGAACCGATAAGCGTCACCCCGAAGCCAAGCGCAGACGGATTCGCGGCGAACCCGAGCGACGTCGCGATCATAAACCCCGCGTATGCGCCGACCATATAAATGTCGCCGTGGGCGAAATTGATCAGACGCAGGATGCCGTAGACCATCGTGTATCCGAGAGCGATCAGCGCATAGATCGATCCGATCGTCAGGCCGTTGATAAGCTGCTGAACAAAAGTGTCCATAGGGATGAAAGTTTCAAGTTTCAAGTTCCAAGTTCAAGGCCGCAACGACCTCGGACTTGGAACTTTGAACCCGGAACCTGATACTCGAAAACTATTTTGTCGCGTTCGTATTCGCCGACGTGTAGGAATTTGTCGAATTTGCGTTCGTAGCCGCGGTCATCCCCGAGTTGCTGTTCGAATTGGTATTCGCAGCTGCAGATGGCGCGGAGCCCTCGGGTGCGATCGTTTCTTTGAACTTGAACTTGCCCGCCGTCGGATCGAGCTCAAGCACCACCGCAGGCTTAACCGCGTTGCGGCTCGAATCGATCGTAATCTGGCCGGTCACTCCGGGGAAATTCTTGGTCGAGTTGATCGCGTCCCTAAGCTTCGCACTGTCGGTACCGCCGGCGCGTTTGATCGCATCGGCCAAAACCTTCGCCGCGTCGTAAGCAAGAGCTGCCAGCGAATCGGGCTCGACATTGAATTTTGCTTTGTATGCCTTCACAAAATTCTGGATCTCAGGTGCGGGATTTTCAGCCGAATAGTGGTTCGAGATGTATGTGTTCTTCAGAGCCGCACCGCCAAGCTTCCAAAGCTCGGGCGAATCCCAGCCGTCGCCACCAAGCAGCGGCATGTTCATGTCGAGCTCGCGTGCCTGTTTGGCAATGATGCCGACCTGACCGTAGTAGCCGGGAATGTAGATCACATCCGGCTTCAAGTTGCGGATCTTCGTGAGCTGGCCTTTAAAGTCAGGGTCGGTCTGTGTGTAAGCTTCCTTCGCAACAACCTTTCCGCCGAGCTTTGTAAACTCTTCTTCGAAAAACTGTGTCAGGCCCTTGCTGTAATCCGAGTTGACGTCACCGAAGATCGCAGCTGTTTTCGCCTTCAGGGTGTTAGCCGCGAACTTTGCCATTACAGAACCCTGGAACGGGTCGATAAAGCAGACGCGGGAAATGTAGTCACCGACCTCCGTAACTTTCGGATTCGTTGACGATGGCGTGATCATCGGGATCTTCGCTTCCTGCGCGACCGGGGCGGCAGCCAGGCTGTTGGTCGATGCGACCTCGCCGAGCAGCGCCCGGACCTTGTCCTGATTGATCAATTTCGAAACGACGGTCTTAGCCTGTTCGGGGCGTCCCTGGTCGTCTTCGACGATAAGCTCGATCTTCTTGCCATTGATGCCGCCCGCGTTGTTGATCTCTTCGACCGCCAGTTCGATCCCGTTCTTGGTGGACTGTCCAAAGCTGGACGTTTGTCCGGTCAAATCGACGTAAACGCCTACTTTGATCGTGTCGCCGGTGTCTGCCGCGCCGCCATTCCCGCCCTTCTGTACACAGGCGAACGAGCTAAAGATCGAGACGATCAAAGCCAAAGTTAAAAAAGCTCTTGTCATAAAAATTTCTCCGGTTGATTTGCGTTGGATCGGATCTACGCGGCCGCTTGTCCGGACTAATACGCCGGTTCGCAGGGAAAGTTTAAGTCTGCGGCTGGTAACTCCAATATCGATACAATGGTGCATTATACCCGATTGAAACCGCATGTCGAGTAAATGGCAGGCTTAAGGCGAAGGATCGGGACATTGCGGGGGCCTTCTCGCCGCCGGCCTGAGGGCTGGTAGAATATTGCGACGCAAAATATGACAGAAAGATCGACAAATGAGTTCGGCGACATGCCGGCAGACGATTTTCGCCGATTCGGCTATGAGGTCGTCGATTGGATCGCCAACTACTTCGAGCATATAGGGGAATATCCGGTTCTGTCGCAGGTTCAGCCCGATTGGCTGAAGGACAATCTGCCGACATCCGCACCGGAAAACGGTGAAGATTTCAACGACGTCTTAAAGGATGTCGATCGTTTGATCCTCCCCGCTGTGACGCATTGGAACCATCCGAATTTTCACGGGCTGTTTTCGACATCAACATCGTCGGTCGGAGTTTTTGGCGAGATGCTCTCCGCCGCGTTCGATATGAAGGCGATGTTGTGGCGAACATCGCCGGCATCCACCGAGCTCGAAGACGTCGTGCTCGACTGGCTGCGGCAGATGATGAACCTGCCCGAGCAATTCGAGGGGATCATCTACGACACTGCCTCGGTCTCGACGATGCACGCCATCGCCGCCGCACGCGAACGGGCAGATTTGAATATTCGCGAACTTGGAATGAGCGGCCGGGGCGATCTGCCGCTGCTCAGGGTGTATTGCTCGGAGCACGTTCATTCATCGATAGATAAGTCCGTCATCACGCTCGGCCTCGGAACTCGAAGCCTGCGCAAGATCGCGGTCAACGATCGATTTGAAATGCGCGCCGAGGCTCTCGCCGATGCGATCGACGAGGATATCGAAGCCGGGTACATGCCGATCTGCGTGATCCCGACGATCGGTACCACGTCGAGCTCAAGCGTCGATCCGGTCGATGCGATCGCCGACATATGCGAGAAGCACGGCATCTGGCTGCACGTCGATGCGGCGTACGCCGGTTCCGCCGCGATCGTGCCTGAGATGCAGCCATTATTCAGCGGCTGGGAGTGTGCCGATTCGATCGTCACGAACCCGCACAAATGGCTGTTCACGCCGTTCGATCTTTCGGTGTTGTATTGTCGCAATTTGAGCGAGCTGAAAAAGGCATTCTCGCTCGTACCGGAATACTTAAAAACCAGCGACGAGAGTTCGGTGAAGAACGGGATGGATTACGGTATCCAGCTCGGACGGCGTTTCCGTGCGTTGAAGCTGTGGTTTGTAATGCGGTATTTCGGCCGCGAAGGCCTGATCGCGCGGATTCGCGAACACTGCCGCCTCGCGCGTCTTTTCGCGTCGTGGGTCGAAGAGTCTGACAAGTTCGAGATGCTCGCGCCGGTTCCGTTCGCACTTGTTTGCTTTCGTGCGTGTCCCGACGGCATCGACGACCTCGACGAGTTAAATGAGCGCATGATGAACGAGATCAACGCATCCGGCGAAGCTTA
>JBBKXD010000363.1:0-3810 GCA_037969295.1 Pyrinomonadaceae bacterium
GCGAAATAACTTCAGAACGTCCGACATCAAGCTTGAAGCTTCCGTTCTCGCGACGGCGTTTCAAAAGTCCCTGTTCCTCGAGAGCCTTAATGTGTTTTGCAATTCCCGCTTTAGACGAAACACCCAGCTCCCGTGCGATAAGCTGGTACGACGGCTCGTAGCCGTGACCGTCAATGTATCGAATGATGAAGTCGAGGACTTCTCTCTGGCGGCGAGTTCGGGTTGGCACTGTGGGAAAGATTGTAAATCAAATCGGAAGAGTTGTCATAGTCATTCGTCATTTGTCATTTGTCATTTGTCATTTGTCATTTGTCCTTCGTCATAGTCATTAGTCAGTCGTCACTCAACTGTTTGGCTAATAACTAATGACAACTGACGAATGACAAAGGACAAAGGACGAATGACGAATGACAACCGACAACCCACGACGGCTTTGATATACTCTCTTCGGAGGATCTCAGTTTTATCAGTAGCGTTACCGGGTTTACACAAGGCCTCAAACATAATCAGCTTCGCCGTATCGAACGTCTCGCCACGCGGCGGGTTCCGCCCACACAGATCGTCTCCCCGGAGCTTGCCCGCCAGATGTCCGAGATCTCGCTCGAGACAGGCCGACAGATCGGTGTACTAATCAACAGAAAGGGCCAGGTCGAATACGTCATGGTCGGAAACGCTAAGCAGATCCAAATGCCGGATTTTGGGCGATCGCGCGTCGCAACCGAACGCTTCAGAGGATTGCGTTGCGTTCACACACATCTCCAGAATGAAAAGCTGACGCAGGACGATCTGACCGATCTCGCCCTGCTCCGTCTGGACCTGATGTCCATAATTCAGGTCGAGAAGCCGACCGGGTTGGCGGGGATGGTTTATTCCGCCCATCTTTTGCCAACAAGCGCCGCGTCGCTCAACGAAAACGGGAATTCACTGCCTTACGAGTTTCTCGAACCGAACATACCGTCGCAGCTCGACACCGATTTCACGTCGCTCATTACGTCGCTCGAAAGCGAAATGACACGAGTGCGCCAGACGGCACGTACTCGGGATTCGAAGGGCGATCGCGTGATCCTTGTCGGCGTCACGACGGGACACGTCGACGATGCCGAAGAATCGATCACGGAGCTTGAAGAACTGGCGCTGTCGGCGGACGTCTTCGTTCTCGACAAGATTATTCAGAGGCGTCCGCAGATCGATCCGAAAACCGTGCTGGGGAAGGGCAAGCTCGAAGAGCTTTTGATTCGTTCCATGCGACTCGGCGCGGACATGATCGTTTTCGACACTGAGCTTTCACCGGGACAGGTCCGCTCTTTGTCCGAGGCGACCGATCTAAAAGTGATCGATCGTCCGCAGCTAATTCTCGATATCTTTGCCCAACGAGCGCAGTCGCGCGAAGGAAAGCTGCAGGTTGAACTCGCGCAATTGAAATATCTTTTACCGCGTCTTGTGATCGGACAAAACTCCGCGTTTTCGCGCCTTGCCGGCGGCATCGGCGGACGAGGACCTGGCGAAACAAAACTCGAGACCGATCGACGGCGCGTCCGTGACCGGATCGCACAGCTTGAACGGCAGGTTGACACCCTCGGCCGCCAGCGTCAGGAGAGACGGAAGAACCGTTCGCAGAAAAACCTCCCGGTAATTTCGTTGGTCGGCTATACAAATGCGGGAAAGTCGACCCTGCTAAATTCGCTTACGCAGTCGGATGTGTATGCTGAGAAAAAGATGTTCGCAACGCTTGATCCGACCTCGCGGCGTCTGCGTCTCCCGTACGAACAGGAAGTCATAATCAACGACACGGTTGGATTTATCCGTGATCTGCCGGAGGCTCTGGTCGCGGCGTTCCGTGCGACTCTCGAAGAGATCGCAGACAGCGACCTTCTTGTGCATATCGTCGATGCATCTAATCCCCGTGTACTTCATCAGATCGAATCTGTCGACAAGATCCTGGCAGATCTCAATTACCAGTCGATTCCGCAGATAATCGTCCTGAACAAAGCAGACCTCGTTTCGGCAGAAGAGATCGAAACACTGTCGAGGCACATCTGTCTTGACAATAGCGAGCAATGCGTGGCAATTTCAGCTAACAAACGCGAAATGCTAAAGCCTCTGGTCGAGCAAATCGCCGCGCGCATCGGCACTTTCTCCACGAACGGTCGGGAAAATGCGGTTGGAAACATAGCTTGATTCGGTTTTTGCGGTTTCGGTCACTTTATAAATGAGCAAACGCATACAGGATCTGACACCTCCGCGGACACGCTGGAGCAAAGCCATCTGGGGCTTTGTCTCTCGGCCCTTTGACGCACTCTCTCTCGGACAAAAGTTCTGGCTTGGCTTCGGATTCTTGTGCCTCGGCACCACGCTCCTTATCAACAATCCGATCTGGCGGTCGTCCGGTGAGACCGCGTATAAGGAAGGTGAGATAGCCCGCGAAAGTATCATATCGCCGGCCGATATTTATTTCGTTGATGAGGAAGAGACGACTCGGATACGCGACACGGCTAAGGAAAGTGTCCAGCCGATCTTCGCCTCCGTTCCCAAGCGAGCAGACGAGGCCGTTCAGTCTTTTCGAGCAGCGTGGGAGAGCATCGAGCGCAAGAGTTCGGCGATAGCGGCGAATAAATCAAACTCATCCAATCGGAACGATGCTCCGTCGACAGGGAATTCGGACCTTGCTCGTGTATACGCCCTTAGAAAATTCAGCGGGAACGAACTAGAAGCTGTTGCCCGTGTCCTGCGCGAGAATGCCGGCGGCGATGTTTACGCCGATCAGGACGAGCAGTACATTCAGGGAGAGATATCGATCGTCGATCGCCAACGGCCGACTGAGCTTCGAGCAAGCCAAAATCCTCTCAACACAATGACGAAGCTTTCCGCGGCTCGCGAAGGGCTTCGGAACGGACTTCGACAACTTCAGAGCCTGTCCGACAAGGAGTCTGACGCCTTTGCCGCGGCTCTGTCGCCGATGATCCAACCCAGCATTATCTACGACGCTGCGGCGACCGAGAACGCGAGAAAAGAGGTCGCCGCGGGTGTCGTGCCGATCACGATCTCGCTCAAGCGAAGCCAGAAGATCGCCGACGAAGGCGACATAATCACGAGCAGCGTCCTTTCACAAATCGCGGCGATCCGAAGTTACAGCACTTCGAACCGGCAGATCAATCGCTTCATCGGACTATTAATTCTCATCTCGGCGCTGTTTTGGGGTGCATGGAAGTTTATCGAGCATCGCGGTATCGTCGCGCGTTTGGCTTTGTCGGAGCGAAAGACCTTCGCGCTCTTCGGCTTTATTGTCCTTGTACAAACGGGATTGATGGCGATGTTCTTTCGCGTAGCAGAATTCACGGCGTCGCAGAACGTAAGAGCGCCGATGAGCGATCCGAGCCTGTGGGCGTTCGCCGTTCCGTTCGCGATGGGCAGCCTCCTCATGACGCTCCTCGCTGACAGGCGAACCGCTCTCTTCACGGGAATATTTACTGCGATACTTGCCGGTTTTCTCGCCCCGCGCGGATTAGAGTTTGCGGTTTACGCGATCATTTCGTCCTCTGTCGCGGTTTACGGTATCGGGCGTTACCGCAGCCGACAGACGGTGACGATCGCCGGCGTTTTCGTCGGCCTGAGCGGGGCATTTCTGGCGGTCGCGATCATCGCCTATACTCAGCAGCCTTTTATTTTGAATACGGTCCTTCTGGCCATGGCATGCGGACTCGCCAGCGGAATGATTACTGCGGCCTTGACGGCGATGTTCCTTCCTTTGTGCGAGTCGCTGTTCGGCATTTTGACTGATGTTAAGCTGCTTGAGCTTTCGAACGCCGATCT
>JBBKXD010000364.1:0-5097 GCA_037969295.1 Pyrinomonadaceae bacterium
ACACCACGCATATCCGCCTCGAGCTATTCAAATACCGCACCGCTGATCTGGAGTTTTCTCTATGGATCGATGCACGGGCATGTCGAGATAATTCTCGACAACGCTCCGGCGCGTTCGGCTGAGCTGCTCGCTCAAGATCGTGTAGATGCGGCACTCGTTCCCGTTATTGCGTATCAGCTTTTGGAAGGTGTGCGTCTCATTCCGAACGTCTGCGTCGGAGCGAAGGAGAAAGTTCGAAGCGTCGCTCTCATCACGCGGGGAACGGAGCTCGCGGATGTGCGCTCGGTGTCGCTCGACACGTCGTCAATAACTTCGGTAGTGCTGACTAAAATTATCTTTCGTGAATTCCTGGGATTCGAGCCCGAATGGCACGACGCGGCACCGGACCTCGAAGCTATGCTCGACGACTCAGATTGCGCGCTTCTGATAGGCGATCCGGCACTTTCGATTGCGGATTGCGGATTGCGGAATGCGGAATCTGAAAATGCGGAACGCGGAATGCGGACTGCGGACTCTGCAGGGCGAGCGCTTGACATAGAAACTAGCCTGAGTGACCTAGAACCCGACATCACAAATTCCGCAGCCCACAAACCTCACTCCGCAATCCCTGAATCCGCACTCCGCACTCCGCACTCCGCATTGAGAAAGTTTGATCTTGCGGAGCTTTGGAAAAACCACACCGATCTCGGGTTTATTTTCGCGATGTGGATGACGCGTGCCGAACGGTCGCCGGTCGATTTTGCGGCGGCACGGGACGAAGGTATCGAGCGTGTCGAAGAGATAGTTTCGAATTATCTGCCGGATATCGGGATAGGCGAGGACGATTTCAGGCAGTATCTTTCGCAGAATATTTCGTACACCATCGATGACGATCTTCAGCGCGGGATGGAGCTCTACTTCGATCTTGCAAAAAAACACGGCCTATGCGAAAACATTCGCACGTTGGAATATACGATCTGAAAATTTAACGAAATATGAAGGATCTTTTGTTACTACTTCTGCAGCTTGTCGGCGCTGTGTGCGGTCTCGGCTTTGTGCTCTCAATTATCGGGATCATCTGGGGCAAGCCTATGAGCCTCAAAGGTGCCGAGGTGCCGGACGATTGGCGAGCGGCCGTCTCGTTTCTTATCGCGGCCCTGATCTGTTTTGCGATCGCCTATTTCGCCGATCGCAAAAAGAAGATTGCGAGTCAAAACAAACCGGACTGAAATAACAGAAACCATCCGGCGACGATCACGAAGATCACCAGCCCGAGGTCGTTCAGTTCAAATTGTCCTTCGTTCCTTTCCATTGTCTCCGGTCCGCTGCAATGAGCGTTCCTTCATTCTGTTACGCGTTATTGACGCTGATTTCCTATCACTTTTGCGTCGGATCAATTCAATTTGCACCGGATCCTGTAACGGGACGGGGGAATTGAGCGGTCAGAAGATGGGCCGTTTTAGTTCTGCCTGTAGTGTGTCTTGAATGATCTTTCCGTCATTCTGTTTGAGATGTTCGATGAAGATAAGGGCGGTGTGAATTCGTCGATCGATGTCTTTGACCTTGCCGACAAAATACAGTATCGAACGTTGTTTGCCGGGTGTAAGCGAGTGAAAAAGTTTGTCGCCGGCGGGGTCTTGATCGAGAACTTCCTGCAGCTCTTCGGGCATAGGCAGACCATACTTGGTCTCGTCCACCTTTAGCTCTACGTTGATCTTGTCACCGTCAACGATCTTGAGCTTGTCCCGCTTTATTTTGTTCACAACAATTACAAAGTCTCCGTCTGAAGGCAGCAGCGCGCATTGAAAGCTCTCACCGCCGTTGATGGTGCATACAACTCGCCGCGAGCCGTTTTTCTTCTCGAACTTTTCGCCGATCTTCGCCTTGACCGGCACGAAATGCCAGCCGGAGTCGTATCCGAGAGCTTTGGTCAAACGAGTTGTGAACTTGATGGGTTTCATCGGATAGTGGCTAAACTTTGCGCCTTTGCGGGAAAACCGGCGCCAGGGAATGGAGGGCGGGTTTTCCCGCAAGGGCGCAAAGTCGCAAAGAAAGACTGTCTCAAAACGTCGGCCGCCGAAGCTCAGCCTCTCGTCATTATTTTGCTAAGATTATAGACGAATGGACACCGATATTCAGCCGATCCTGGACCGAGCCCTCGCGGGCGAAAGACTGACCGCCGACGATTGCACGGCGCTTTTAGAATCGAAAGACTTTGTCCGCATCGGCCTCGCCGCACACGAGATCCGCATGCGGCACAATCCGACCGATATCGTCACGTACATCATCGACCGGAACATCAATTACACAAACGTCTGCAACGTCGTCTGCACGTTCTGCGCATTCTATCGACGGCCCGGAAAGCCCGACACGTACGTCCACTCGATCGAAGAGATCGAAAAGCGTATCGATGAGACGATCGAACTCGGCGGAACCGGCGTGCTGATGCAGGGCGGTCTGCACCCGGATTTCAATATCGAGTGGTACGAAGATCTTTTGCGGACGCTGCATGCGAAATATCCGAAGTTTCAGCTCCACTGCTTTTCGCCGCCCGAGATCCATAATATTTCGCTAATCTCAAAACTTGATTACGTAACGATCATGCAGCGGCTAAAGGACGCGGGTCTGAATTCTCTTCCGGGCGGTGGCGGTGAAATTCTCGACGACGACGTTCGAAAGCGCGTCTCGACGAAATGTAATACACAGGAATGGCTCGACGTAATGCGCGCCGTTCACAAGGTGGGCCTGCGTTCGACCGCGACGATGATGTTCGGCATCGGAGATAAGATCGAACATCGCGTCAGGCATCTGCAGCGCGTCCGAGACGTACAGGACGAGACCGGTGGATTCACCGCGTTCATCCCGTGGACGTTCCAGCGCGAGAACACGGCGCTCGGCCGAAAGATCACCGAAGAACCGACCGGAATCGATTACCTGCAGATGGTCGCCGTCTCGCGTCTGTTTCTGGATAACGTTCAGCACATCCAGGCGTCGTGGCTGACGCAAGGATTGAAACTGGGCCAGAGCTCGCTTCGTTTCGGCGCCGACGATATGGGCTCGATCATGATCGAAGAGAACGTCGTCTCCGCCGCCGGTGCTCACGTCGAAGCGAATGAAAAAGATTTGCGTTACCAGATCCGCGAAGCCGGTTTCACGCCGCAACAGCGCGACATTTTGTATAACTACATTGATCGGCCTGGCGTGGACGATCTCGATAAGAGCGATTCGGTAAAGTTGAAGCAATTGAGCGTCGCATTTGCGGATTGAACTGAAGTTAAAAATTTTGGAGCGTGATTTTTGGACGGGCAGATTATCCGAGCAGCTATGTTGGCGACATTAGCCGGTTTCGCTGGTGTAGTTGGACTCGCCTTTTATGCTTATTACTTCGTACCAGGGTCGGATCTATTTTTCCCTGAAACGATGTTACTTAGACTGGGCGGGGTGACAATTTCAAGCATTTTGGCGGCGCTAATCGTTCGACTACTGACGAGATCACGTGCCCCTCTGTCGGGATCTCTTACGAAGCTCTTACTACTGGCTCTGACTCTGGCAACCGTAATGCTGGCCTCCTTCGTCTATGTCAATCTCAGGACTCCGATGATTGGGTGGCTGCATTCACCAAGACATATTGCTCTGGGTCTTGAGGAATTGTCTTTAGGCGAAACAATCGTGACATTTCTTATATCGGTTGCCGTAGCCGCTCTCATTTTCCTAGTGGGAAGCTTTGCTTTAGTAAAGCTGTTCGATCTCGCCTCTTCGGGTCGAAGACTCAAGTAGTAAAGTAACCCTGTTCGTCGCCGAGAACGACACACATTAAAGCCTAGCGTGAGTGAGCGAAGCGAATGGAACTCTAGGTCAGGCGGCGACGAAGGTTACGCTGAAAGCGTCGAACAAATCCGGAATGGTGCTCGCCTTCAGCGAGCGAATGCTTTGTTATCCGTATCCTAGGGTTACGCTCGTTTCACTCGCTCACCCTAGGCTTTACAGGTTTGTCGCCTTTGGCGACAGGAACGAGCATACCAATGATGAGCGCGACTGGAGCGCAGGCATCTTGCCTGCAACGTCGCGGCAGCGACGTCAAACATTAGCGTTCTACGGTCGTAATAGGTTTGTTCGTGCTTCGCACTCATGCAGGCAAGGATGCCTGCGTTCCAGTCCGTTGTATATGACTAATAAACAAAACAGACGCGAATTTCTTAAATCGACCGTCGCAGGATTTGCAACCCTCACGCTATTCCGCAATGTTAGGGGAATGGCGCCTGACAGCAATCCATTCCCCGAGCTTATCGAGATCACCATACCGGAGCTTCAAGCGCAGATGAAGTCGGGAAAACTGACGGCGCGCCGACTGACGGAGATGTATCTCGAGCGAATAAAGCAGATCGATACAAAAACTCACGCCGTGCTCGAGATAAACCCGGACGCGCTTGCGATCGCCGACAAACTCGACAAGGAGCGAAGGCGTGGCAAGATCCGCTCACAGCTTCACGGCATTCCGATCCTGATAAAAGACAACATCGAGACCGCCGACCGGATGATGACGACAGCAGGATCACTCGCGCTCGTCGGTGCGCCGACCCCGAAGCAGGACGCGTTTGTCGTCGAGCGACTACGGAAAGCCGGGGCCGTCATCATCGGCAAGACGAACTTGAGCGAGTGGGCAAACTTTCGCGGCAACCGCTCGATCAGCGGTTGGTCGGGTCGTGGCGGACAGACGAATAATCCGTATTTTCTCGATCAAAATCCGTGCGGCTCGAGTTCGGGTTCCGGCGTCGCTGTCTCGGCGAATCTCGCGGCAGCGTCGGTCGGAACGGAAACGAATGGTTCGATCATCTGTCCCGCCGTAACGAACGGTGTCGTCGGTATCAAACCGACACTCGGCCTCGTATCGCGCAGCGGCATCATCCCGATCGCACATACACAGGACACCGCCGGACCGATGGCTCGGAGCGTTACCGACGCCGCTATCATGCTCGGTGCAATGGTAGGCCGCGACAAACTCGATACGATCACCGCAGCGGCGGATAAGAATGCGGCAAAGGACTACACGAAATTTCTCGACAAGAATGGGCTCAGGGGCGCGAGGCTCGGGCTCGTGATGCAATTCACGACGCGGCC
>JBBKXD010000365.1:0-4432 GCA_037969295.1 Pyrinomonadaceae bacterium
CCTCCGGCGGCGGAAAAGGCACATTGATCCGCGAAGTCCTTGAGATCGCCCCGCACATCGGCTATTCCGTTTCGCTGACGACGCGTCCACCGAGATTCGGTGAAGAAAACGGCAAGCACTATCATTTTGTCACTCAATCGGAATTCGAAGCATACAGGAAAAAAGGCGGATTTCTCGAATTCGCAGAGGTCCACGGGCATTTTTACGGAACGTCTTTGGAACAAACCGAACAGATGACAAGCTCTGGAATGGACGTGATCCTCGAAATCGATGTCCAGGGTGCGGCGACGATCCTGGAGAAGATGCCTGAAGCCGTCAGCATATTCATCCTGCCGCCGTCGTTTGAAGTTCTCCAGGCACGCCTGACGGCACGAGCTACCGAAGGAATGGAGGACCTCGAGCTCCGGCTAAGGAATTCCCTGGACGAAGTAATGCAATTCTCCAGCTTCGGATATGTCGTGATCAACGACGAGATCCCTGCCGCATCCCGCAAACTCGCCGCCATAATCCTTGCCGAAAGGCAGCGGCCGCATAGACAAGGCGAGCAGATTCAGGGTATCCTTGCTAGTTTCGAGAGGTCGAAACTTTTTAAACCGGAGAGTTAAGCTTTAATATGGCCAAAAAAGAACCAGTTGTGGCGGTGGAAGAATCGGAAAACGAGGCTGAAGAGATCATCAATCCGCCCGAGATCGATTCAAAATACAGAATGATCATCCTCGCGGCGCAGCGAAGCAAGCAGCTTCAACGTGGTGCGATCTCACGAGTCGATATCGATACTCGCAAGAGCAAGCCGACGCGTGTCGCGATGAAAGAGATCGAAAATCGAAAGGTAAATTTCGAGATTCTTGAAAGTATCAAATAGCGGGTCGATACCCTTTGAAAAAGGCTGCCCAGTACTCGGCAGCCTTTTTTCTATGCGTACGTCATTTTTGCGTGGAGCCACGGCCCGCTTGCCTCAGTCGTTGACGCGTTTGCCTGCGTCGCTGATCGCTTCGCCCACGGAATCCACGGTGTCAGACACGCCCCGTTTGATTTTACCCCAGCTTTCCTGAGCTTCGCCGCCGGCATTTTGTGCTTCGCCTTCGGCTTCGAGACTCTCGTTTCCCGTCAGTTCACCGACCTTGTCCTTGACGGTTCCCTTCGCTTGTTCCCATTTACCCTTCGCTTCGTCGTTATTAAATATTGCCATTTCCCAACCTCCCTTGAATTTACGAGCACCTATCGAATCCAAACGTCTCGCAGATGATTGGTAATGAAGCAAGTCCCATTCCGGGCAACTCCAAAATCCAAAATCCAAAATCTAAAATCGAGTTACATTCCCTTATAGTTTGGCCCACCGCCGCCTTCGGGCGTGACCCAGTTGATGATCTGATATGGATCTGCAATGTCGCACGTTTTGCAGTGGACGCAGTTCGAGAAATTTACCTTCAATTCCCGGCGCCCGGTTTTTGAATTCGCCTCCATTTCATAAACCTGAGCCGGGCAAAACCGCTGGCATGGATTTCCATATTCTTCAGCGCATCGGGTCGCGCAGATCTCGGTGTCGAGCACGTGCAGGTGCGACGGCTGATCTTCGTCATGTGAGACCGCGGCATGGTACACGTCCGTGATCTTGTCGAAGGTTAGCTCGTTGTCGAATTTCACGCCGGAATACCGTTCTTCAAACGAGGGACGCCCATTCGCACGCTCCTTAGCAGTCGCGTTTCTGCCCGGAAGTTTCTCCATCCGTTCATGTCCCGCAACATGATGTTCCTTTGGCATGAAACCCCAGGCCAGGCCCTTCGTCAAAAACTGCAGGCCGGTGTTTATCAGTGCCGACCATCGACCAGATTGGAAAGACGCGTGAAAATTTCGCACCGGGTGCAGCTCGTCGTAGATCCAACTCAGGTTTACTTTATCGTCGTAGTGCTTCAGCGTCTTCGAACTAAAATCCTGATGCTCGAATGCGGCGACGATGGTCTCGGCTGCGAGCATGCCCGACTTCATCGCCATGTGAATTCCCTTGATCCGCTGGCCGTTGAGAAACGAGCCTGAATCGCCGACGATAAGCACGCCGTCGGCGTAGAGCTTCGGCATCGTCCAGTAGCCGCTGGTGTTGATAGATTTCGCGCCGTACTTGATCATCTTGCCGCCCTTCAAAACCTCTGCGACTTTCGGATGTGTCTTGAACTTTTGGAATTCCATCTGCGGGTCGATGTTCGGGTCTTTGTAATCGAGACCGGTCACGTAGCCGATGCTGATGACATTGTTCTTCATCCCGTAGATCCACCCGCCGCCGTACGTGTCAGTGTCCGACGGAAACCCGAGCGTATGAACAACCTTCCCTTCCGCGAAATTACCTTCGGGAACTTCCCACAGCTCTTTCACCCCGAGCGAGAAAACCTGCGGCTCTTTGTCTTCCATCAAACCGAGCCGCGACATTAACTGTTTCGCAAGGCTCCCGCGTGAACCTTCGCCAAGCACGGTGATTTTCGCTAGTATCTCGACGCCAGGTTCGAAATTCGCTTTCGGTTTCCCATCTTTTCCTACTCCCTTGTCGCCGGTACGAACGCCCACCACGGCGTTGTTCTCGTCGTAGATGAGGTCAGCTCCGGGAAATTCGGGAAAGATATTTATCCCAGCCTCTTCGCATTTTTCCGCCAGCCACTCGCACACCCGACTGAGGCTGACGATGTACTTGCCTTTGTTCTTTAGTGGTGGCGGCACGATCGGAGCGTTGATCGAGCCCTTGTTGGTCAAGTACCAGAACGCGTCTTCGGTCACGACTGAATCGATCGGACAGCCCTGCTCCAGAAAATCAGGCATCAGCTCGCGGATCGCGATCGGGTCCATCACGGCTCCGGACAAAATATGCGCCCCGACGAACGATCCTTTCTCGATGATTCCGATCTCGAGATCATCTATCTTCGTGCCGGGGAGTCTCCCTTTCTCGACAAATTCGTTGTGTTTTCTTATCTCGTTCTTGAGGTGTAGTGCCGCGGCGAGGTTCGCTGGCCCAGCGCCGACAAATACCACATCCATCTCGATCTGTTCTCGTTCGATCATAGTTTCTCGAAATTATATCAATCGGCAAGCCTGATTTGCGATTTTCGATTTGCGATTTGCGATCGCCCCGTGAGGTTCGAAAAACATACAACACAAGGTCGGAGATCGAATAGTTACGCGATCGCAAATCGAAAATCGCAATTCGCAAATGCTCTATTCCTCAAACTGCATTTTCAAACTCTCGATGTACGGAGCCCTCGCGACACCCTTTTCGGTGATGATCGCCGTTACGAGATCATTCGGCGTGACGTCGAACGCGTAGTTGCTGACAACGGTGTCATCGGGCGCGAGCTGTACGTCTTTCATGTGTGTCACCTCGCGAATATCGCGTTCTTCGATCGGGATCTCTTCGCCGGTCGGGCAGTTAAGATCCACCGTCGATAGAGGGGCCGCGACGTAGAATGGAATGCCGTGGCGACGCGCGAGCACGGCGACCATGTATGTTCCGATTTTGTTCGCGACGTCGCCGTTTGCGGCGATGCGGTCACTGCCGACGACTACAGCCTGAACGCGGCCTTTCTTCATGACGTGTCCGCTCATGCTGTCGGTGATCAACGTGACGGGAATATCGTCCTGCATCAGCTCCCACGCAGTAAGCCGCGCGCCCTGCATGTAGGGACGCGTCTCGTCGGCGATCACTGAAATATGTTTTCCCTGATCCACCGCGCCGCGAATTACGCCGAGAGCCGTCCCCCATACGCCACCTGTTGCAAGAGCCCCTGCGTTGCAGTGCGTTAGCACGGTCGAGTTATCTTCGAGCAGCTCGCCACCGAACTTCGCGATCAAACGCTGAGATTCGATGTCCTCATCGTGTATCGCCTTTGCGTCATCAACTAGGATTTGCTGGATATCGGTCACCGACTTCCCTTCCGACTTCGCCTTCTGAAACGTAAGCTTCATCCGATCGATCGCCCAGAAAAGGTTCACCGCCGTCGGCCGCGTGGCGCCGAGCACTTCACAAATGTAATCGAGCTCATCCGCAAGATCGTCGATGTTGGTTCCGACAAACTGTTTCGCCCCAAGCGCAATCCCGTAAGCCGCCGAGACACCGATCGCCGGAGCACCGCGCACGACCATGTCCTTGATACCCGCCGCGACGTCGTTGTACGTCCGCAGCATCAGCCATTTTTCTTCAGTGGGCAACAAACGCTGATCTAGCATCCGCACGCCTTCGTCGGTCCATTCGACCGGAATAATATTTAGTTTCATAAGGATCAGTGGTCAGCGTTCAGTGTGAGTGGTCAGTGTTCAGTGGTCAGCGTTCAGTGGTCAGCGTTCAGTGGTCAGTGCTCAGTCATTCCGCACTCCGCACTCCGCACTCCGCACTCCGCACTCCGCACTCCGCACTCCGCACTCCGCACTCCGCACTCCGCACTCCGCATTCGGC
>JBBKXD010000366.1:0-3192 GCA_037969295.1 Pyrinomonadaceae bacterium
GCAAACTTCGTGACCCCGCTTAGAAACGATCGTCGATCGATGTCGCCGTGCTGATATTCGTGAAATAGATCCAATAACTCCTGCGGATATTCGTCGGCCGTTTTACGTTCCATGTTTCCTCCCTTTTTCACTTTTTCACTTTTCAACTTGATAGGTTGCGACGCTGGTCGGAGTTTCGAAGCAGCGCACCTTGTAAACCCGAACACGTTCGTCAGCGACGCGGCCGTTCACATATTCGAGGATATATCTCGCCAGATTTTCGGCGGACGGATTCAGTTCTTCATCAAACGGCGGGAGCTCGTTTATGTTGCGGTGATCGAGATACTTCACGATCTCATCCGCGGCGGACTTCAGATCGCCGAAGTCGATCAACAAACCGATGTTGTTTAGCTCTTCGCCGCGAGCGTAGATCTCGATCTTATAATTATGGCCGTGCAGGTTTTCGCACTTCCCTTTGTATCCGCGCAGCTGGTGTGCGGATGAGAAGTTGCGCTCGATCATTACTTCGTAAAATGACGGCATGTGAGGATTATACGTTAGGCCGCTGCCAGCTCCGAAAAGCTGCGACGGTATTTTCGTCAGGGCGTAGGCCCGGGGTCTCAAGCTCTTCAGCACCGAAGGTGCGATCGTAATTTAGCCAGGGCCAACGGCCCTGGAAAGACGATTTACGGGTGTGAGCCGCAACGCGGCGGAGTAATACCTTTCGGGTTACGCCGCCGCGTTGCGGCTCAATGAATCGACGCGCTTACCAGGGCCGTTGGCCCTGGCTAACTTACCCCGCACCGTTGGTGCTCTTTTCTCGTCGCACTAGACGAACCGACCCTCAATCCCAAACAAAACGTTCGTCATATTCGACGTCGTGCTTATCTAACAACCCTCGGAACTCATTTTTGAAATCCTGCTTGCGATGATGTTCGCGTTGATTCCGAATGTAATGTTCAACGGCCTCGATATTGGAACGACTGACCAAGAATGCGCCGTATCCGGTCTGCCATGCAAATGACTTCACGTTCTGCGTTTTCATCCATTTCGATGTGCTGGTTTTGACCGCTTCGACAACATCTGCCATGCACCACGTTCGCGCGAGGTTGAACAGCGCATGGATATGGTCCTCCACGCCGCCGATCGGTTTGCCGGCGAACGGCATTCGTCATAGAAAACCGTTGCCATGTATGCATAGAGATCAGGTGCTCTTGCGTCTGAGATGAAAGGTTGTCTGTTCTTGGTAGAGAAGACTAGATGAATATAGATTTGAGACAGAGATTGGGGCACTGGTATTTCTCCTTCTCCCCAACTCTTGCTTATTACTCCGCCGCGTTGCGGCTCAATAAATGTCGACGCGTTTCCAGGGGCGTTGCCCCTGGCTAAATTACCGCCGCACCTTTGGTGCTATCTCACCACCTGCGTGCTTTTTGAATGATCATCAAAAATCGCCGCGACCTCACTTAGATCACTCGTGATCCTCATCCGCGGAAGGCTCGTCAGAAAATCCTTTCCATATCCTTTCGTTCGCAGACGCGGGTCGAGTATGGCAATCACGCCGCGGTCGGTGCGGCTACGAATCAATCTTCCAATTCCCTGTTTCAATGCAATCACCGCCTGCGGGACGCTGTACTCGAAAAATGATTTGCCACCGTTCTCTTCGATAAAACGCGAACGCGCGGCGACGATCGGATCGGTCGGAACTGCAAACGGAAGCTTATCGATGATCACGCACGAAAGCTGGTCGCCCTGAACGTCGACGCCTTGCCAGAAACTTGCCGTCGCGAACAGAACGGCGTTCGGTGTCTCGCGGAACTTGTCGAGTAATCCCGTCTTCGACATCGATCCCTGAACGAAACATGGAAAACCAACACGCGACGAAACTAGTTCGTACAAGGCATTCATGGACGAATGACTCGTCGCCAAAACAAACGCGCGTCCGTTCGTGACTTGCAGGATCTTTACGATCTCACCCGCCGCAAGCTGTGTGAATTCGGGCGTACGCGGATCGGGCATCGATTTCGGCAAATACACGATCGCCTGGTTCTCGTAATCGAACGACGACGATGCATGAAGCACGTTGGTCTTTCCCGTGTCCAATCCGAGACGCTCGCGCACAAAATTAAAAGAGCCGCCGCTCGAAAGCGTCGCGGAAGTTAAGACACACGTCTCGACCTTTTCGAAAAGCTTGTCGCGAAGCAGCTCCGAAACATCGACCGGCGACGCACGAAGAAACATTCCCTTCCCGCGACGCTCCAGCCAGTAAACGTAATTGTGCTCGGCCTGGTGCACGACGAAATCGAGATCAGCACGCGTCTGCTTTGCACGACGGACCAGGCTTTCGACTTCCGGGATCGTATCCGCGAACGGATCGATCGCCCCGATAAGACGCGACAGAGATCCATCGAGCGCTTCGTATGCCTCGCCGAGTTGCGTCGGAGCCGATTCTCCGTTCTTCGTGCGGTATGAAAAGACGTCCTCCAATATCGGGTACCGGCCATCGAACCGAGCCTGCGTGAACCGGATCCAGAATTGTTCGGCGAGGCCGATGATCTTCGCCGCTATCTTCGTCAGATCACGCGTCGCGACGGCATCGGTGATCGGCAGCGCGTCCGTATCCCGAACAAGCTCGTCGATCTGGAAATTCGAAATCTGAACGCCGAAATAATCCGCCGCGATGTCCTCGATCAGATGGGCCTCGTCGAATATCACAGCCGAATAATCCGGGATCACGCGGCCGTATTGGTTGCCGCGAACACTGAGGTCGGCAAAGAACAGATGGTGGTTAACGATGACGATGTCGGCATCCTCGGCCCGGGCACGCATACGAGTTATGAAACACGGCTCAAAATCCGGACACTTCTGACCGAGGCAAATTTCGGAACGGGCGTTGATACGACTCCAGAATGAAATATCTTCGGGGAGATTTGTAAGCTCGCGACGATCGCCGACCTTGGTTTCGTATGCCCATCGTCTCACCTCGTCGAAATGGTCCATCTCGTCGAGCCCGCCAAGGATCGGTTGATGTTCGGCCTTCGAGATCCGATACAGACACGCGTAATTCGACCGACCTTTCATGTAGGCGGCCGAGAATTTCTTCGGCAATACCTTTTGCAGAAAAGGAATGTCCTTCTCCATCAACTGTTCCTGCAGGTTTTTGGTACCGGTCGAGATGATGACGCGTTTTTTGGTTGCAAGGGCGGCGGCGAT
>JBBKXD010000367.1:0-3370 GCA_037969295.1 Pyrinomonadaceae bacterium
AGGTCCGTCACGTCGGTCGAAAAATCGACCTCCTCAACGGTCCACGTGTTCTTGATCGAATTTTTATACATTTCATAAAAATCCGGGTACTTCATCGGACGAAGGGTGAGATTGAATCCTGGGTCTAATAACATAATTTTATTTCGCCGCGTCAGCGGCGTTTGCGTTTAGCCGTGGCCTTCAGGCCACGGGTCACGTCGAACAATTTCTTCGCCGCATAGCGGCTGAACGAATTTAGCCGTGGGCCTTAGCCCACGGAGATTGCGAAAATTTAAGCTCGCCGCGTCAGCGGCGATCGAACATTCGTGCGTCGCTACGCGACGCGGGCTTCTTTGCCGCCGATACCGTGGGCTAAGGCCCACGGCTAAATTCGGTTCGTCGCTACGCGACGTGTGCCAATGCGGACCATATGCGAACGAATCCGATTATGCAGAAGATAGCGCCAACAAAATAGATTGGAACCCTAAACGACAATAACGAGTAATCAAGGTTCCGCACTGATTTCTGTGCGTGCATGCACAAGGTCGCGAACTGCTTGTTAAAGGCGATAGAAAGGACCGCGACCAAAATCAAGAGACTGTTTTCCAATACATTCGTCTACTGACACGCCTCGCACGACTCGGGATTTTCGAGCGAACATACAAGCGCTTCTTCATCTGAATACGCTTTCACATCTGCCGGCACGATCTCCGACGCCTTATATTCCGCCGTCACTTGGGAGATCTTCGTCGCCGGACGCGAACGCAGATAATAGGTCGTCTTCAAACCCTTCTGCCATGCGTACATGTACATCGACGAAAGCTTGCCGATGTTCGGGCTTTCCATGAAAAGGTTGAGCGAAGCGCTCTGGTCGATGAACGCACCGCGGTCGGCCATCATGTCGATCAGCGAACGCATCGGCACTTCCCACGCCGTGCGATAGATCGCCTTGAGCTCGTCGTTGAATTCCTCGATCTCCTGAACCGACCCTTCGCTAAGTTTGATCTTGTTGCGGATCTCGTCGGTCCAAAGACCGAGGGCCTTCAGCTCCTGTACGAGATACTTATTCACCTGAACAAAATCTCCGCTCAGCGTTTCGCGTTTGAACAGGTTCGACACCTGTGGCTCGATACATTCGTAGCAGCCGGCGATCGATGCGATAGTCGCCGTCGGTGCGATCGCGATCATCAAACTGTTTCGCAGCCCGTGTTCTTTCACTTTCTCACGCAATGCGTCCCATCGATCGGTGTCTTCGGGTGTCACGCCCCAGAGATCGAATTGGAAATCGCCATTCGCGGCCCGAGTATCGGCGAACGCCGGATGCTTTCCTTTCAACTTTGCACGGTCGCATGAAGCATCGAGCGCCGCGAAGTAGATCTCTTCCTGTATCTTCGCCGAGATCTTCCGCGCCTCAGGCGAGTCAAATACTAAACGCATCTGGAAGAAAACGTCCTGCAGGCCCATCACACCGAGGCCGATGTTCCGCCATCGGTTGTTCGAGTCCGCCGTCGAAGGGATGGCGTAGTAGTTGAGATCGATGACGCGGTCGAGCTGCATGACAGCCAACCGAACGTTACGCCGAAGCTTTTCAAAATCGAACTCGCCATCTTTCACATACCGCGAGACATTTATCGAACCGAGATTACAAACGGCGGTTTCCTTGTCGGATGTGACCTCGATGATCTCTGTGCAGAGGTTCGAAAGATGAACGACATTCTCAGGCTTTGCGGTCTGATTCGATTTCTTGTTCGCCGCGTCCTTGAACGTCATCCAGCCGTTTCCGGTCTGGGCCATCGTCCGCATCATCTTTGCGTACAGATCGCGAGCCTTGATCTGCTTGACGAACTGTCCCGCTTCTTCGGCGGCGACGTATGCGCGTTCGAATTCTTCGCCGTAAAGATCGGGAAAGTGCGGAACGATCTTCGGATCGAACAGCGACCACGCGCCGTCCTCATTCACCCGCTGCATAAATAGATCCGGGATCCAGTTCGCGAGATTCAGATTGTGGGTGCGGCGAGCTTCATCGCCCGTGTTGTCGCGAAGCTCGAGGAAATCTTCGATGTCGGCATGCCAGGTTTCGAGATATACGCAGCACGCGCCTTTGCGCTTACCGCCCTGGTTGACCGCCGAGACGCTTGAGTCTAGCGTCTTGAGCCACGGCACGATTCCGTTCGAATGCCCGTTCGTTCCGCGGATGAGCGAACCCTGTGCACGAACCCGGTGATACGCGATGCCGATGCCGCCGGAGAACTTCGAGAGCATCGCGACATCGGAATATTTCTTGTAAATACTTTCGAGGCTATCTTCGGGCGAATCGAGAAGGAAGCAGCTCGAAAGCTGTTCGTGCTTTGTACCCGAGTTGAAAAGCGTCGGCGTCGACGGTACATACTCGAGCGACGAGAAGAGATTGTAAAGCTCAACGGCCTCGGCCGGCGTTTCGGAAAGGCCGCAAGCGACGCGCATCCAGAAGAACTGCGGGGTCTCGATGACGTCGCGCGTCACCGGATTTTTTAGAAGATAACGATCGTAAACCGTGCGGATTCCAAAAAATTCGAATAAGTCGTTGCGGGTCTGGTCGATTGCGTCATTCAGCTTGCGGCTGTTTTCCGAAACGAAGGTGGCCACGCGTTCGCCGATAAGGCCCTCGCGCACGCCAAAAGCGATTGATTGTGAGAATGAATGTATCTCTTGATTGCGAACTTCCTTTTCTACGTATTGATTCAGAAGGCGGGCACCGAGACGCGAGTACTCAGGTTCTTCGAAGATCAGGCTCGCCGCAGTTTGGATAGAAAGCTTGTCGAGCTCTCTGGTTGTCGCACCGTCATACAAACCACTGATCGTCTTCGTCGCGATCCGCATGACATCGACATTCGGCAGGTTCGGCGTGCAGCGCGAGATCGCGCGAACGATCTTGTTTATATCGACGGGCTCATGCGCTCCGTTTCTTTTTCGGACCCGCATTGTGGTCTGGGTTGTGTCTTCGGTTTGTCGTACGGCGGCGGTCGAGGTTTGTCCGATGTAGGTGTCCATTCTCTTCTTTAATTCCTGCCTGTAGTGAATTTTCGTCGACAAAAAATCCCGGAGAAAACGCGAGCGCTGATGAGACAGCTTTCCGCGTCCGCATGGCTTTCTTCAAGCTACGGTCTAAACCCCTGGGTAGTGTGTGGTGTTGAAAAGGTCCTTACTTCTAAAGGCGATTCCTACCGGCTGTCGACCATCCGGACTGTACCGAATTTCGGTGAAATGACAGCTTTCGTTCCCCATTAATGCTGCGGGGCAGGTGGCAAAAATGCCGTAAAACCGATTTCCAAAAGACCAAATTTCTCCGAGCGTTCCTTCAGTGGGTATTGACTATATGGTAGTCGATACACTTTGTCAACACAAAATGTAG
>JBBKXD010000368.1:0-4387 GCA_037969295.1 Pyrinomonadaceae bacterium
CATGTCGATAAGATTCGCGACGAGATGCCCGGTGTGCAAGTTCTCGTCCATCCCGAATGCATGCGCGAGGTTGTCGAGATCAGCGATCTTGACGGATCGACCAGCTTCATCATCAAGACCGTCGAAAACTCGCCGTCAGGGTCGAAGTGGGCGATCGGGACGGAAGTGAATCTCGTAAATCGTCTTCAGCAGCGTTTCCCGGATAAGGAGATCCGCCTGCTGGCACCCGATCTCTGCATGTGCGCGACCATGTACCGGATCGCACCACCCAATCTTGCATGGGCGATGGACAATCTCGTCAACGGCATTGTCGTCAACGAAATCGTGGTCGAGGATGAGACGAAACACTTCGCCGGCATTGCGCTCGAGCGAATGATCTCAATGACGGAACGTAAATAGTGAATCGTAAATCGTGAATCGTGAATCGTGAATCGTAAATAGAACTTCCCAGAGACGGTCTTAAGCCTTTCTTTGCGATTCACGATTCACGATTAACTTTTGTTATGGCAGAGCTAAGAGACAAACTTCCCGACAATACTCGGGGCCAATTTTTCGTGGACAGCCAGTGTATTGACTGCGATGTCTGCCGCGATACGTCGCCCGCGAACTTTCGACGAAATGATGAGAACGGCTACTCGTTTGTTTATAAGCAGCCGGAGACCGAAGAAGAATTCAGTTTGTGCAGGGAAGCATTCGACGCATGTCCGGTCGAGGCAATAGGTGGCTGTTAAAACGATTAAGGAATGTGAGCCGCAATGTGCCCTGCGAAACGTTGTGCCGTCGATCTTCCGGGTAAGAAAATGCTGACAAAGGTTTTGCCTTTCTTGAACATGACCGTCGTGTAATCATCAGCATTCTTTGGCGACCACATGTAGGCTTCGTCTCCGAGGCCGTTCAGCTTCGTCTTGGTTTGTTTTCTACCTACTATGTTGTCATACACGGTTACCTGTCCGGTGAAGGTTTCGTTCGGATTTACGAGATCGTTGTAAGCACTAATCTCGACTGCTCCGGTATGCGCCCCGGCCCGCATCCGAATGCTCTCGCCGTACACCGACGTGTTATCGGTGACAATCACGTCAACCATCTTCCAGCCAGGTTCTTTTGTCTTGATCGTGTTTCTCGCGCTCTCGAACCACTCCGGTCTGGATTGGCCGAAGACGCCTACGGTCGCCAAACATAGAATTACAATTGCAAAAATAGGTATCGGTCTAAACATCATTTCGTATCGGTAAAAGAAAAAGTCGAACGAGCTTGGATGTACTCTCGTCAGAAACGTTTGCTCCGAATGAGCGCTCAAGGATTCAAATCGATTCGATTTTCCTTCGATTCCCCCGTCAAAACGATTCGCTTGCTTTATTATCGCAAGTCCAACAAAATATTTGAAAGGAGATAATGATGACCGAAGGCTCGCGGGCAGCACGCATCAAGTGCCGGGAAATAATGACGTCGACCGTCAAAACCGCAACGCGCGACATGTCTTTACGCGACGCGGCGGCGATCATGCGGGACGGCGACCTGGGTTCTGTCCCGGTCGTTGAGAACGGTAAACTCGTCGGAATTGTGACCGATCGAGACATAGTTGTGCGCTCCATAGCCGAAGGTAAAGACGCCTCGTCGCCTGTCGGGGAAGCGATGACGACAGAAATATTTTCTGTTAAGCCGGACGATTTTGTTTTTCAGGCGATCCGCATGATGGGCGATAAACAGGTGCGGCGCATACCGGTCGTGGATGACGGCGGTGGACTCGCCGGGATCATTGCGATGGCAGACATTGCGCTCGAGATGGAAGACGAACGCGAGATCGCCGAAGCGCTCGAAGAGATCTCGAGCGGGAGCAGTTTTTGGAAGAAGCGCTAGTTCGTATGCTGCGAGCTTTCTTACTCATAATTTTCTTTTCGCTAATGTCTTTGGCGCACGTGGTCATGGGCCAGTCGACCGGTAGCGCCGCTAGCGACGAAGTCATTTTGTACGTCACTGCAACGGACAGATCCGGGCGTTCGGTTGGTGGCCTCAAAAGCGAACACTTCAAGATTCGAGAAGGTGGGGCGCAGCAGGAGGTCACGGCGTTTGGCCCGGCAGAGGCTCCGATCAGTATCGGCATCATGATTGACCTTTCCGGATCGACCGCGGAGTACGTGAACGCGTCGTTCGATGCATTGGCCCGCTTCGTCAAAGAATCCTCTCCGGACGCAGAGTTCTTCGTTATGAGATTCAACACAAATCAGGAGTTGTTGGTTGATTGGACGCGAGGCGGCGACGATGTCTTGGAGAAACTCCGCGGAGTTACAATCACGCCTAAGTTGAATACCGCGCTTTTTGACGCCATGGACGCAGCCCTTTCCAAAGTCGCCACGCGTGCATATCCGCGGAAAGCGATCATTATGTTCGGTGATGGAATGGACAATGTGTCTAAAAATAGCTACGGCGACATCAAGGGCAAGTGGCGTAAGTCTGGTGTCCAGCTCTACACTCTATGTTTTCGATCCGCCGCGGATGCCGCAAGCCAGATCGGCGCGCAGGCTGACTCAAGAATGGACGAGCTAACCAAACTCACCGGCGGACGGGCGGCGTATTCATCGAGCTGGGCTGAACTCAATGACCACGCAGCTCGGGCTTCGGTCGAACTTCGCGCTCAATATCGAATCGCGTTCAAGCCGAACAACAATGTCTCGAATCGTAAGTCCGATGTATGGCGCGAGGTCGAGGTCAAGATCGATCTTCCGCGCGATCTCGCGACCGGCTTCGGTAACGTAAAGGCTCGAACGCGGCGCGGATATTATCTTGGTCGGGCAGAGTCAAAGTAGCGAAATGGCAAAATCTTTCAACCGTCATTTTCAATTTCTCGGCTCGTCGAAGAATGTTCGTTCGGGACAGCTTTGGCTTCCGGCCGCCGATGTGTATCAGACGCCGGAGGGCTGGCTAGTGAAGGTTGAGCTCGCCGGTGTTTCGGTTGAAGATGTCGAGATCGATATCCAGGGCAACGCGCTATACATTGCCGGATGCCGCAAAGATCGGTCGTGCGCCGCGGGGGTTTCGTTTCACCAAATGGAGATCACTTACAGCCGCTTCGAAAAGACATTGACCTTTCCGGCGGTGATCGAGGGAGCGCGGACCGAACATAATTTTGAAGACGGTATTTTGATCATTCGCCTCTGGAAGGGCGAATAGATTCCTTTGCGACTTTGCGACTTTGCGGGAGAACAGTTACCCGCAAAGTCGCAAAGTCGCGAAGAGGAGCAAGGGAATATATGGCAGACGAGACTACAGAAAACACGAGTGCGGTCACGAACAAGCTGCCGCAGCATTTCGAGATAGCGGTGCTGCCGCTGCAGAACACGACACTGTTTCCGGAAACGGTCGTGCCGCTCGCGGTCGGCCGCGAGCGCTCGATACGCGCCGTCGAGTCGTCGCTTGCGACGGAAGAGAAACTGCTCGCGTGCGTCACGACGAAAACGGAAAATGTGACCGGTGACGAGGCAAAGTACGATGACCTTTACAAGGTCGGTACGATCGTCAATGTAAAGCGGATGATGCGGAACGACGGCTTGATGCAGCTTATCGTTCAGGGCATCGACCGGTTCGAAGTGAAAGAGTGGCTGACCGAGCAGCCATACCTAAAGGCGCGCGTCGAAATCCTGCCCGAGCTGAATCGCGTCGAGGACGAAGAGATCGAGGCGCTGAAACGAAATATTCAGCAGATGATCCAGCAAGCTCTGGCGATGTTGCCGCAGGTTCCGCCCGAGATGCGGATGGCAGTGATGAACCAGCAGGACCCGGTCCAGCTTTCTTATTTTCTGGCTTCGGTGTTGGATCTAGGCACTGAGACAGAACAGAAGATGCTCGAATCGACCACCGTCGATGGGCTTCTTACCCTGACGCATGCGGCCCTTGCGCGAGAGCTCGAGATCATGCAGATCCGCTCGAAGATCGCGACCGAGGCGCAAAGCGAGATGGACAAATCGCAGCGCGATTACATTTTGCGCCAGCAGCTAAAGCAAATTCAGAAGGAGCTCGGCGAGGATGAAACCGGCGAAAAGGCCGAAGCCGAGCAGCTCCGGGAACGGCTTGAGACAGCGGATCTGCCCGAGGATGTCCGCAAGGAAGCCGAGCGTGAGCTAAAGCGAATGGAGGCCCTTCCGCAGGCCGCACCGGACTATCACGTTATCCGAACCTACCTCGAATACGTGATCGAACTGCCATGGAACAAATCGGGCGAAGAGCGGCTGGATCTGAACGAGGCGCGAAAGATACTCGATGAAGATCACTATGGCCTCGAGGACATAAAGGAACGCATTCTCGAATCTCTCGCGGTTGTGAAACTGCGACCGGATGGGAAGTCGCCGATACTTCTTTTTGTCGGGCCGCCGGGAGTAGGAAAAACGAGTCT
>JBBKXD010000369.1:0-10441 GCA_037969295.1 Pyrinomonadaceae bacterium
CAAACAGCTTCAGCACCTTCGCGAGTACAGTAACTACATGAGTCCGCGTACTGGGTTGCTGTCGGCTGACACATGGACGCTGATCGCCATATATCTCCGGAATCTATTTCTAAACCTGACGATCTTTCTCCCGCTGATCGCCGCGGTCTTGATGCTGCCGCGATTCTTTTTTCTGGTAGTCGGGAACAAGGACGTTTCCGATCTTGTCGCGTACGTGACGTTGCTTGCTGCACTCTTCCTGGGCGGACTTTCGATGGCGTTTGTCATAAGCAAGCTTCCGAGTAAGCAGGATAAGAAGCCGGCGAAGGGTGAAAGTAGCAGGACATCAACCGACGGCGACGTGATCCGGGAAGAGGTCGATGCCGCAGATAATACAGATATCGGCGTATTCAAGTACGGAATACTTCCGCTTCTGTTATCGGCGATCTGCGCCGCCAGCCTGTGGGCATGGAATGCCCGCTCCGGAGGAAGACTCTACGATCTGTTCGACCTCCTGAATCTCGGCATTCGAGAAAATCCGAATATCACTCTCGTCTATCTCGTGCTCGGGGCGATAGTGGCATTTTTGTTCGGTGGGCTCCACTTGGCTCTTATGGGAAAGTGGCGGGACGCCCTCGGTGCATTCGCCGCATTTATCTCAACGATGCTCGGCGCAGTTTTATTGTGGATTGTCTGTGTCAAACTCCCCGGGGCTGACTCGCATTTGCTGAGCACGCCATACTCATTGCAACTCTATCTCTGTTTCGCAATTCCTCTATTTTTCGTGATCGTTCTTGCATCGGCAACGGTTTTCGTCGGGCTCTCGAGCGGAAAGGCGACAGATGAAGACAGAGAGTGGCTGGCCAGATACGGCGCCTGGGTTCTGATCATCGCCGTCGGGTGGATCTTGATAAATTCTCTGGTGCTGCTCGCACCGTCCGGACTTGAGGCCATCTTCAGCGTCGGGTGGAGCGACCTCAGCTTTACAAACAGTATCATTCCCGCTGTCGTCTCTGCGATTGGCGTCATATCCGGTGTCCTTTCGCTTTTCGGCGGTTTTTCGGAGAAATCGCAGGTTCGAAATGAGCCGGTAAAAACGAAAACGTCGCGCTTCCTCGAGTACGCGCCGAAGATCGCCGCCGTTGTCTTTCTGGGATTTATATTCGTAACGATCGCGTATTTTACGTCGGTTCTTATCTATGCTGTTGGAAGCTTCTTTTCCGACGCGAATTTTAAGGCGCTGCCGCCCCACGCGACCATACTGACAGTCACTCGTCTCGCTTACTTTGTGGGCGTTCTCTTTGTCCTTCTTGCGATCGGCGTAGTAATGGCTTTTTTTGTCAACGTCAACAAATTCTCGCTCCACGGAGCGTATCGCGACAGGCTTGTTCGGGCCTACCTCGGTGCTTCAAACACTCGGCGAAGGAGAAATTCGTTCACTGGTTTTGACGATCGCGACAACTTCCAGCTTCATCGCCTAAAGGATCAAAAGCCATTTCACATCATCAACGCAACGGTAAACCTGGTGAGTGGGAAGACACTCGCATGGCAGAACAGAATGGCCGCGAGCTTTACCATGTCGCCGCTCCACTGCGGAAGCTGGACGCTCGGGTATCGGAACACGAACGAATATTGCCGCAATGCCAGCCTTGGCTCCTGTATAGACCTGGACTCTTGTAATCAGCTTGGAACCAAATGCCCTTTAAAGTCCGACGGCAAAACTCCTGACTGCCAGATTCCCGGTAAGGCGATAAGACTGGGTACGGCAATGGCGATCTCCGGTGCCGCGGCGAATCCGAACATGGGCTACTACTCGTCATCCGTGGTCACATTCTTAATGTCTCTTTTTAACATCCGTCTGGGGTGGTGGCTCGGCAATACGAATGCGATCGGGGCACGGCTTGATTACCGGAAGCGACCGTTCTACAGCAAATCGAGTCCGTCCGTTGCCATTCTTCCCTTGCTGAACGAAACTCTCGGACAAACCGACGAGAACAAGCGGTATATCAATGTCACCGACGGCGGGCACTTCGAGAACCTTGCCCTTTACGAGATGGTGCTCCGCCGCTGTAAGTTCATCGTGCTGAGCGACGGAGCTGCGGACGATGGCTTTAAGTTCGGTGAGATCGCCAACGCAATTCAAAAATGCAAAGTTGACCTCGGAGTGGACATCCAGTTCGTCGGCTCGATGAATATCCGACCTCGGTCGATCGATAAAGAGAGTGAAAAGATCACGAAGTCACGATTTGCTATCGCCCGGATTAAGTATCCCGAAAAGTATTTTGCGGAAACAAAGGACGCGCAAACCGGCAGAATAACGAGTGAAGAAAAGAATCGCACGGGATGGCTCTTATACACGAGGCCGACATATTACGAAACGGAACCCCGCGACATCATGAACTATGCGGAGTCGAATCTTAAGTTCCCGCATCAATCTACGGGCGATCAAATGTACGATGAAAAACAATTCGAAGCGTATCGCGGCCTCGGCTTTCTCACGATGAGTGAGATCCAGAATATTTTCGTTGCGACAGCAAAAGGTGACCCGGACGATGAGGTCGACGATTCTCTGGAAGATCTTTTCGCTGAAGAGACCGAACTGCGTCAAACCGTCTTTAAGTTTTTCGGTCTGGGAGCTTGGGACGCATATCTAGCCAGAAAAAAGAAGGTACGGAAGGTGGTCGACCATACGGAGATGTTGTGGCGCACGACGTTTTAGTGGATCTGAACCGCACCGCATGACTAATCCCTATCGCAACCCCTGGCCGAATTGCTCGGTTCCGAATGCACCGATTCCGTTCAAACGAAAGCTAAACACCAGGCGGTTCTCATTACGGACGCCGACGTTGAACGTATAGAACTGAACAGCGATTGAGCAGCAGTCGTAAGCGTAGCCGGCAGTATAAAGTGAGCTGATCAACGGCGAGAGCTGCGATGCACGACGATTTTCAAAATCGAAAAATAGCGATGTGCCGCCGTATGGACCGCGGTCGCGATTCCCGACAAAGATCGACGGACTCCACTGAGCACCCTTCAACGTCCCCGGTTCGTTTCCATCCCTGTTCGCGTAGATCCGCAGCGACGGCATGAGCTCAACCGCCCTCGTGTAGTAAAACGTCTGAAAAAACTTTAACAGTGGAGTGTCGTAGCCGATCGTCGCCGAAGCGGTTCTGATACCATCGCCATGAACCCCAACGTCCATCCGTGTGTTGAGAAAGACCGTTCGCTGCGGACGATAAGTTGCGTCGACGTTCAAAGGCGAAAAGCGTCGCGGGATCCCGCCAAAAGTATAGAAACTTACGGCAGTGATCGGTTCGATCTGATTTCGCCGTCCGGGAATCAATGCCCCGCCGAATGTTCTATCAAAAAAATATTTGCCGCGTACGGTCAGGTTAAAGATCTCATACGGCTGCACGGAAAGGGGCTTTTTATCAGTCGCGTCAGTTTCGCGCAGAAGTTTCTGGGCCTCGTCCGTCACCGCTTCTGAATACCGTCTTGTGTAGATCCTGTTCGTCAGTCCGAATTCGAGCTCATTCGTGTCCGTGAGCGTATCGAGATCGTCGATGCGGATTATCTTGTGAAAATTATTGATCCCCTTGACGAACCGATACGTTACAAAAGGTTCGATCACATGCCTGAACTTGAACGCGTCGTTCTTTCCGTAGTAATTTTTCGCCAACGCAACGGGACGCAGGTCGAGCTGGAACTCACCGTATTTTCGGATCACATCACGCCCGACAACCTGACGAATATCGTTGAATGAATTCGAATAGTACGTCACCCGGCCACCGGCGGTCGCCGTAATATTGAAGTATTTCGTGTCGATCGGCAGCGTGACTTCCGGAAAAACATCAAAACGCTGACCGATCGCCGGTGTTAGAACAGGATCACCACCGGTCGTCTGCTGATACAAAGCCCGATCATCTACTTCCTCGCGCCGCGAGACACCTTCGACACTGGTTTGAAACGAAAAATAGAGCGGCTTCAAAAATGAGAGCATCGAAGGCCGCTTTTCGAAATGAACGCTCGGAAGGTTTCGCGACTTTATTCGGACGTTCGGAATCGAAATAACTTGTGAACGCGCGAGCAAGTTCAGCTCGTAGTTATCCCAACTCTTATTTACAAATATCTGCGATACCTCGATAGGCGAAATGATCTGCTGGATGCCATCTGAAAACACCTGCCGAAACGCGAGGTTAGACGTAAGTCGAACATCGGCGGCCGCGGTAAATCCGTTCGAAAAATATTGAACTCCTTCGGCGTAGATCAGCGAGCCGCCCTGGTCAGGTGTGGTCGGGCTGGCACTCGAACCAAATATTCGGTCTTTGACGGCATAGAAACCAAAGTTGAGGAACGAGCGAGAATTCGCTCGCGTTCGAAAATCGAGCCCGTAACCGATCCCGCGCTGTGTGTAAAGATCACCGCGAATCGTTACGTCGGCCGAGCGGCCCATCGTTTGAAAGTAAGCGCCCGATAGGCGAAATCCTTTATTGCCGGAGAAACCGAAGGTCGGTGTCAAAAAACCGGACTGCCGATCGCGTTGCTCGATCGGGATCGACGCAAACGGGACGGGAATGATCGGGATGTCCTTTACGCGGAACTTCGCGTTCTTAAGCTTTATTCTTTTGTTGATCTTTATCCGCGCCTGATCGGCCGTAAACGACCACTTGGGCACCGCTTCCTCGCACGCCGTGAACTTCCCTTTCGTTACAACGATTTCGTCCAACGAAATTCGCTCGACTTTGTCGGCGGTGAAATAGATGACCGTTCCGTCGTTAGTTTGATTTGTAAAGCCGGTCGAATCTTCGAACGTCCCTAATTTTGTTTTCAAATTCCAAACCGCCCGGGCTCCGGTGATGCGCTGGTCGTCACCTTGATCAAAAACGACACTGCCCTCAGCGACCAATCGATTATCTTCTTCGTACAGCGTCACCTTGTTCGCCTGCAAACGATAGATGCCGTAACGCACGTCAACATTTCCCGTATATACGAGAATTCGTTTGCCCTCGTCTCCCTCGACGGTCTGGTTTTCCGAGTAAACTACAACGTCGCCGTCGCCGCCCTCGGGCTCAAAGCTTGTCTTTGGTTTTTTCGGGGGCGCTATGTTTTGTTCCGCCGAAACGGGATTGATATTCGGGGTGTCGGTGATCGGGTTTGCGACCTGTCGCTCGACCGGGTTCGTCTGCTGGGCGAGACCGGAGACCCAAGACAGACCGACAGCGAGCGCGAGAAGAATTGGAGAAAAAAACCGCATTTATTGCCCAGAGAGAGTTCGTTTCGATGCTAACACGAAACCGAATCAGGAATAAACCTTATGCTAGACTGAACCTGTTTACGGTATATGGCTCAACACACGATTTTAGTTGTCGAAGATGAAGAGCTCATGCGCTCGATTCTCAGACGGCTTCTCGAGGGTGCCGGATATCACGTCGTGACGGCGGACGGCGCCGAATCGGCGCTCGCGGCCTTCGGCGAAAACGATATCTCGGTCACGATAACCGACATCAAAATGTCCGGCATGGACGGAATTGAATTGTTGGACGCGATCAAACGAATTGACGACGATGCTCTTGTCGTCATAATGACGGCCTATTCGTCCGTCGATTCGGCTGTCGCCGCTCTCCGCAAGGGCGCTTACGATTATGTTACGAAACCATTCGTTAACGACGACTTGCTGCAATCCGTAAAAAACGCAATTCAGCAACGCGACCTTTTTCGCGAAAATCGCTTCCTGCGTCGCGAACTGAAAAAACACTATTCGTTTTCTGAGATCGTCGGTAAGAGCGACAGCCTTCAAGAGATATTTACTCTTGTACAAAAGGTGGCCGGGACGAACGCCAGCGTTCTGATACAGGGAGAGAGCGGAACTGGGAAGGAATTGATCGCGAGATCGATACATTTGAATAGCAGGCGTGCGGACCAACCCTTTCTCGCGGTAAATTGCGGAGCATTGCCCGAGTCAATTCTCGAAAGCGAATTATTCGGTCATGCGAAGGGCGCGTTTACCGGCGCCGTCGCCGACAAGAAAGGCCTGTTTCGCGCCGCTTCGGGTGGCACGCTATTTCTGGACGAGATCGGAGAGATGCCTTTAGCTCTCCAGGTAAAACTGCTGCGTGCACTTCAGGAGCACGAGGTAACTCCCGTCGGCTCGACGACTGCCGTAAAATTTGACGCTCGGATGCTTGCCGCGACGAATAAGAATCTCGAAGAAGAGGTCAACGAACATCGATTTCGTGAAGATCTGTTTTATAGATTGAATGTGGTGGAGATGTATGTTCCGTCGTTGCGGGACCGGATCGAGGACATCCCGCTCTTGGCAAAGCATTTTGTGGCAAAATCCGCACGCAATCAAAACTCATCGGAAAAACCCGTCAGCCCCGACGCCATGGCGGCACTTGCGAACTATGGTTGGCCCGGGAATGTACGCGAGCTCGAGAATGCGATCGAGCGGGCATTCATTTTGAGCGGCGAAGATATAGACGTCGACAGTTTGCCGCAGAAAGTGCGAGACCGCGCCGAGCGGTCATTTCGAACACGCGACAGCGAAAGTTTCAGGCCGACCCTCGAAGAAATGGAGCGCCGCTATTTGATCGAAGTACTAAACAGCGTAGGCGAAGACAAGGTGAAAGCAGCAAACATCCTGGGCATCGATCTTTCGACGCTTTATCGAAAGTTAAAGCGCTACGAGGAAATCTGAAGAATGAAATAGTCAGTATTCTCGATCCGCGTGATCTTTCCATTTGTGTAAGGCGGATTAAGAAGTGGCTCAGCCGGATAGGATTGACCTTTCACCGCAGATTCGGCGGTCATTTCACCCTGCGCGATCAACTCGTTCGGATACCAGCTTTCGACCGTCACGGTAGCGGGTGACGGTTGTCCGTTCTTCGAGATCTCGGCCGCCATTTTTTGCGCATTTTCAGGCGAGAATCTTATGACCGCGGTGAGTGTTTTCTGTTCCCGATTTTCTTCCCACGCAACTTCTTCCGGTGTGAATGGAAGTCGGACTAGCATGCCGAGCTCTTCGATGTTGTCCTTGGGCCCCGCTTTAGCGGTGTTAGAGGAATTCGACGCGGCCGAATTCGCGGTGTTCGTATTTCCCGCCCGGCTTGAACAACCAATTAAGAGTTGAGTGAAGAGTAGAAACACCAGGAGGGCAAATCTTGAGAATTGCATTGGATAATTGTAGGGACATGTTTGGGGGATTGCAATTTTCTTTTCTTAGCTCGGAAAAAGAGCGTCTTGGGACGGAATTTTACAGATGAAACTTTTGCAGATATCGTCGGCTCGTTCGATTGGCGGCGGTGAACGTCATGTCGTCGATCTGTCGAATGAACTCACTAAGCGCGGTCACGATATTTTCGTCGCTGTCGTTCCCGACTCGCCGCTGCCGACGGCTCTGTCACGGGTTCCACCCAGGAATATGGCTGAGTTCCCTCTTCGCAACGCCTTGGACATTTCGAGTGCCATCAAGATCGGAAACTTCGTGAAAAAGAAGGGGGTCGAGCTCATCAATTCGCACTTCGCAAAAGATTACCCGGTTGGTGCCGTCGCCGCACGGATCGCCGGCGTCCCGTTGGTCATCACACGGCACGTTCTTTTTCCGATGAACCGAATGCATCGGTTTTTCCTGCGCAGCGTGAAATATGTGATCGCTCCGTCGAACGCGGTGGCGGAAGCTCTCCGGAAACAAAAGATCTTTCCTGTCGAGAAAATAAAAACGATCCGTTACGGCCTGGATATAGCCAGGTTTCCAGAGCTCAGAATGGTGGATCGCGAGAACGTCTGCATAGGCTCGATCGGAAACCTCGACCCCGTCAAGGGATTTGACGTGCTTATCCGGGCGGCCACCATAGTCAAAAGGCAACGCCCCGACGTAAACTTCAGGATCGTGGGGGAAGACAGAGCTCGTGACGGTCGAAACGAGACGGAGCTCCGAGACCTCATCACCTTCCTGAACCTGAACGACACAGTCGAGCTCTCCGGATGGTCAAACGATATTCGCGACGTTATGGCCGGTTTCGATATTTTCGTTTCGGCTTCGCGAAGCGAGTCCTTCGGCTTTGTCATAGCCGAGGCGATGCTTAGCGGACTACCGGTTATCGCGACTGAGACAGAAGGGGCCAAAGAATTGATTTCAGATCATTCGCTCGGACAACTCCTTCCGATCGATTCGCCGGAACGTCTTGGTGAAGCGATCCTTGATCTGCTAAATGATAAGCAAAAACGCGAGCAACTGACTAAATATGGGCGCGATCATGTGAAGAACAAATTTTCCTTACAGCGTATGGTCGATGAGACCGAGGCCATTTACAAACAGGCGATCGCCGATGACTGAACTCTCGAACCAGCGGTTCATTGTGTTAAAATCGGAGCTAGAAACCACAAAATATGACACCCGAAATCAAGGAAGTACAGACGGCGGCAGAGGCCGAAAAACAGCGCTGGGAAGACGAAACTCTTCAGAAAGTTCTCGAGAAAACACCGGAGCGAAAAGCACGATTCGAGGGCGTTTCCCTTGAGCCGGTTGAGCCACTTTATAGCGAAGGTGACAGCGAAGGCGTCGAGGTCGGATTCCCCGGCGAGTATCCGTACAAACGTGGAATTCATCCGACCGGTTATCGCGGCAGGCTTTGGACGATGCGCCAGTTCGCCGGTTTTTCGTCACCCGAAAATACGAACGAGCGTTTCAAGTACCTGATGGAGCACGGACAGACAGGTCTTTCAGTTGCCTACGACCTGCCGGCGTTGATGGGACTCGATGCGGATTCTCCTTTGAGCGAAGGCGAGGTCGGAAAATGTGGTGTTGCAGTTTCCTCACTCGCGGATTTCGAGGTTCTCTTCGATGGCATTCCGCTCGATCAGGTGACGGTCTCGCAGACGATAAACGCACCGGCTCCGATCTTCCTTGCGATGTATCTTGTCGTCGCCGAAAAGCAGAAAGCTGATTTCACGAAGATCTCCGGCACGCTTCAGAACGACATTCTAAAAGAGTATATCGCGCAGAAAGAATGGATCTATCCGATCAAGCCGGCGATGAAACTCGTCATCGACACTTTTGAATACACCGTCAAACATGTCCCCAAATACAATCCGATCTCGATCTCGGGTTATCACATTCGCGAAGCCGGCTCGACCGCTCTGCAGGAGTTGGCGTTCACGCTGCGGGATGGCGTCGAATACGTTCAGTACGGCGTCGATCGTGGAATGGACGTCGACGAATTCGTCCCACGACTATCTTTTTTCTTTAACGCACACAACGATTTTTTTGAAGAGATCGCGAAGTATCGTGCGGCGCGCGTCGTCTGGGCTAGAACGATGAAAGAACGTTTCGGTGCGAAGAATCCGCGGACGATGCAGATGCGATTTCACACACAGACAGCCGGCGTGTCGCTTACAGTTCAGCAGCCTTTGAATAACATCGCCCGCGTGGCGATCCAGGCTCTCGCCGGCGTTCTCGGCGGCACGCAGTCGCTGCACACCGATTCGTACGACGAAGCTCTGGCGCTTCCGACGGACAACGCTGCGCTCATCGCACTCCGCACTCAGCAGATCATCGCCGACGAAACCGGTGTCGCGAACACGGTCGATCCACTCGGCGGTTCTTGGTATGTCGAATCGCTCACTGAAAAAATGATCGCGGGCTGCATGGATTACTTCGAAAAGATCGACGGGTTTGGCGGGATGGTCGAAGCGGTCGAGGCCGGGTTCCCACAACGCGAGATTCAGGAGTCAGCTTATCAATATCAAAAAGCCGTCGAACGCGGCGAGCAGACCATTGTCGGCGTAAATAAGTACGCGATGGAGACTGAGATCCACAAGACCGACATCCTCCAGATCGACGAAACGGTCCGTGCCCATCAACTCGAACGGCTCGAGCAAACAAAAGCAAAACGCGATAACGGCGCAGTTTCCAATTCTCTCGAGCGTCTGAAGAAAGCCGCGGTCGCGAACGAAAACACAATGCCGTCGATCATCGAAGCCGTCGCCGCCTACGCGACGGTCGAAGAGATCTGCGTCGCGTTACGGGACGTATACGGCATATACGAAGAGCCCGCGTTTTGAGGTCGCAGATTTCAACTCCCCTTCTGGATAGGAGGGGAGTTCATGAGACGCGAGCCGACTGCATTTCTCGTAGCAACCACCGACGATTTTCTTGCCGCTACCCACTCTCAAATTGACATCGCCGTAAGGCGGTGTTATCACTTACGCATTCCACAAAGCATTACCAGGAGCGGCAAACTTGCTGCCTTCTCTTTTATATTACGCACCCTTAATTAGGAGACGATCGAATGAACAAAACGAAGATACTGTCCTTATTGGCCGTTGCGGTTTTTGCCGCGGCTGCCTGTCAGCCGGCTTCGAACACGACAAACGGCTCGAACACACATGCGAACTCGAACTCGAACTCAAAACCGACGGCCGCAGCTCCTACAAAGGATGCGTTAGTGGCGCTCGAAAAAAG
>JBBKXD010000370.1:0-3368 GCA_037969295.1 Pyrinomonadaceae bacterium
CGCCACATCGTAAAGCCACAGATCGTTCACCGTATTCACAAGTATCGCGGTCTCGTTCTTGTTGAACTGTATGCCGAGCGAGTTCGACATTCGTTCCGCATCTTCCGTGCTGACTCCCGATTGGGCGAGTGCCGTCTTGTATTTCGTCGAATCGAGATATGGCACTGCATCGCCGGTCAGCGGGTTCACTCGCACAAGTTTGCCGTCTTTTATCTGACGCAACGACTTCCCGTCCGCCGACCAGACGAGACGCGTCGGAGTGCCGCTGAAATTGACCCGGACCTTCGAGTCGATACTAAAAATATCGTCGATCGTCAGCAGTTTGTCCTGCGCCGCGGCGAGGGAAGCGAAGAGTACGATCGCTAGCGCTGCAAATTTGATCTGTTTCATAGAATTTGTAACGACATGGAGAATAATTCTTTGAGTATAACGAACTCTTAGTTCAACAAAAACCGAACCTGTATTTGCGCCTTTACTGAAATTGTACCCGCCGAAAACGTCTCACCGTCGGAATCGTCGTCGGTGGAAAACGCGTTACCGGTGGTATTGGCATAGGGGCTTCGAAACCCATCTACGTTCTCTTCTTCGATCGAGACCGCCTTGCCTATCGTCTGGCCAATCTCCTTCACTATTCCGTCCGCCTTCTCTCTTGCTGCGCGAATTGCCATCGCGCGGGCCTGATCTTTGTATTTGCGTAACTCTGAAGATTGAAAGCTCACCTGACCAAGCTGGCTAACTCCCACCTTAACAATCTCGGTCAGCAATTCCTCGAACTTGCTTAGGTCACGCAGCCTTATGACTATGGTTTTCGCAACGGTGTACCCTGCGAATACATTTTCGAACTCGTCGTCGGTCCCGGCAATCTTTCTTCGATTGAACTTTTCCGTCACGGATATGAAGTCAGTCTTGACATCCCTTGAGGCAACACCCGATCGCTTCGCCAGTGCGAGCAATCTCCCGATGTTTTCGTCGGTTTGGATCTTGGCCGCTGTCAGACTCTTGTCGCTCTTGCTCACCTTTAGAGAAAAAGATACTTCATCCGGAACAACGAATACTTCGGCTGTTCCGGTGACCTGAATTGTTGGCACTTTGCTCGTATCAATGTTCTGGGCGGCGACAGAGCAAGCAATAACTAGCAGGCAGATCATTGGCATTATCGTTTTTATCATGGCGGTTCTCCTCAATCCTTGTGTTTATCCCCAGTAGAAGACTAAGCCTTGGGGTGCGCCCGGTCATATACCTCGATCATTTTTTCCATAGAAACCTGGGTGTAGATCTGCGTCGTCGAGAGGCGAGCATGGCCAAGCAGCTCCTGAATATCGCGAAGATCCGCACCGGAATCGAGCAAGTGCGTCGCAAACGAATGTCGAAGGCTGTGCGGGGAAATATCGTGGATCGACGCACACTGTTTGATGTACTTGTCGATCATCCGGCCAACGCTGCGGGTTGTGATCCGGGTCCCTTGATAGTTTAGAAAACAAGCCTGCATATCGCGAGCCGCTTCCGGACAAGCGCTCAAAAATACGCCTCGAGTTTCTTCCAGATACTGCATCAACGCTTGCCGCGCCGGTTCGCCAAACGGAACGATCCGCTGCTTTTTCCGCTTGCCGGTAACTCGAACAAGCTTTTCGCGGAAAT
The DNA here is from genome assembly GCA_037969295.1 of Pyrinomonadaceae bacterium. GTDB lineage: Bacteria > Acidobacteriota > Blastocatellia > Pyrinomonadales > Pyrinomonadaceae > OLB17. The sequence continues at coordinate 1,639 of JBBKXD010000370.1, forward strand.
CGATGTCCTTGATATCGATGTTCACCAGTTCGCCGACGCGGATGCCGGTCGCGTACAAGAATTCGCAGATCGCACGATCGCGGCGGCCAAGATCGGTGTTCGTGTCCGGCGTTTCGATAAAACGTACGGCGTCTTCCATCGAAAGATGGTTCGGGAGTTTGCGCTCGATCCGCGGTGTCGCAACGAGCTTTGCCGGGTTCGATTCCAGATTCCCTTCTCGAACAAGAAACTGAAAAAACGTCCGCAGGCTGGCAAGTTTTCGTGCGATCGATGCTTTCTTTTTGTCGGCGGCGTGCAGCTCCGCCATCCACTCGCGGATCGTCAGACGGTCGATCTCAGCGACCGGAGTGTCCTCTCGTTTTTCAATCCTAAAGAGATAGTCGCGGAACTGTTCGAGATCGCTCGTGTAATTTCGAAGCGTGTGCGGACTGACATTCCGCTCGTATTTGAGGTGTTGTAGGAACTCCGTTAACTGATCGTTGAGCATCGGCTAGTGAATCGTAAATCGTGAATAGTAAATAGTAAAGAATTTCGTCGCGCACGATCAGAGCTTTCGAGCCAGACCACTATTCACAATTCACGATTTACTATTTACTTCTTGGGGACATAATAACCTTTCCTCGTTCTCAAGCTATGGCCCGGCTTGTTTTTAAGTCCAAGTTGTATTTCGCGAAACTCACCGCGCTGTCCGGCGTCGTCATCCGGATAGTAGCTGAGAATATACTGTTGGGAAAGCTCTGCCGAGATCTGACGGAAAGCTTCGTCGAGCTCCTTTTCATCTATCGGGGAATAGACCGCGCCGCCGGTCTGTCGTGCGATCTCGCTCATGCGACGTTCCGCGGAAAGCTGCCGGAGATTGGCGTTACCGCTCCGGCTTCCTGTCCGCTTAAAGTTCTCGAAGTCGGTTGTTTTGACGACGTAAACCTGGCAGTTCGCTACCTGCAGCGCACGTAATGCTTCTTCGAGCGTTGCATCTGCCATGGTGTCGTCGCCATCCGAGACGATGACCATCACCCGCCGGCCGCGCACTTCACGCAAATATTCCGACGCCTTAACAATCCCTCCGAGCAGCGACGTTGCTCCTTCCGGCGGCGGAAACAGTTCAATGGCTCGCGTGAGAGACGAGATCTCGGCCGTGAACGGCTGCTTAAGCTCGGTCGCAGTAGCAACACTGTATAGTGCCGCAAGGTCTTTCTGAGGTCGGATCACTCGGCGGAAGAACTTTATCGCCGCGCTTTTCTCAAACTCGCGGGCGATGAGGACACTGGACGAATTATCAAAGAGCATCGCGAGCCTGATCGGCGTTTCGCTTCGAGCCAGTTCGCTGATCTCGGCCGGCACGCCGTCGATCCTCAATTCAAAATCGGAAAGATTGAGATTCGCAACCGAACGTCCGTTTGCATCGAGAACAGAGACCGGGATCGGAACTAGTGTCGACGCGACCTTCACGACCTCGTCATCGTCGGCGGGCGTCGGTGTCGGGCTCGGCCGAGAGATCATTGCGGCCGGCTGCGTCGGAACATAAATAACCCTCGCCGGATTCAACGGCCGCGGAGTCGGCGTCTCAGTGGGCTTCATTCGGCCGGACTGAGCTACGACGCCGGTCACAAGAGCTAAAAAAAGAGTTGTAGCGAGGAATACGAACTTCATTTGGGCAAACAATAACAAATCCGCTGGTTTGATTAGCAAAGCCGATGGCCGGTTGCTTCTTGTCAGAACCGGGAGCGGTA
>JBBKXD010000371.1:0-15335 GCA_037969295.1 Pyrinomonadaceae bacterium
AAAGAGTGTGTAGCCGGGACGAAAACCAAGACGGTACGGGAGCCTACTGTGAAATCGGCTGGCCGCGGAGTTCAAACGATTACGGCCGACAAGGTCACCGCCGTTTTCAGCCCCCAGACGAAGGACGTCGATCGACTCGATGCCGCCGGGAATGCGAAGTTTGTAGAGCTTGATCGGAATGCAGTAGCTGACCGGATTAGCTTTGCAAAAAGCGACCAGATCGTCAGGTTGCGCGGCGGCGAACCTACGGTTTGGGATTCGCAAGCCCGTGCTCGAGCCACCGAAATCGATTGGGACACAAAGAATCAAAAGTCATATTTGCGCGGTGGGGCCAATACGACCTACTACAGCCAGAAATCGACGGGAGGCTCGACACCCTTCGCCGCGACTGATAAACCGGTTTTTCTGACAGCGGAGTCGGCTGATTTTGATCATCGCACCCAGACCGCACTCTATCGCGGAAATGCACGCGGTTGGCAGGAGAACAATTATGTTCGCGGCGACCAACTACTTATACTTCAACAGCAGGGTCAGTTCGTTGCCGAAGGAAATGTTCAGAGCCTGCTCTACAACGTAAGCCGGAAGGAAAACGGGAAAGAGACTAATTCGCCGGTTTACGTCTCATCGCGCAAGATGATTTACAATCGCGACAGCCGCCTCGTACGATACGAAACGGACGTCGATATCAGGCAGGGAACGGATCGGATCGTCGGCGGAACGGCAAACATATATCTCGACGAGAAGAACGAGTTATCGCGCTCCGAGATCGAGAACAACGTTACGATCACTCAGCCGAATCGTCGTGCGGTTGGCGACTATGCGGAGTACGTTGCTGCCGATGAAAGTGTTACGCTTCGCGGCAATCCGGCTCGCGTCGATGATGCGGAGAACGGATCCTCTTCGGGAGGACAAATGACGGTCTATTTAAGAAGTAATAGAGTTGTGAGTGAGGGTAAGTCTAAACAAAACGCGTCCGGCCGCACCAGATCGGTCTACAAAGTAAAAAACAGCCTGCCAAATTAAACGTGGACCCTATTCAAAATAATCAGCCTGGATCGCAAAACGGACACGACGCGGGGACGAGTTCGCTTTTCGCGCACAATTTGCAAAAAACCTACGGTCGACGTCGGGTTGTTGATGATGTGAGTCTCGGCGTTTCGCAGGGCGAGGTAGTAGGACTGCTGGGTGCAAACGGCGCTGGAAAGACGACGACCTTCTATATGATGGTCGGACTCGAACGAACCGAGCACGGTGATATATTCCTCAACGGCCAGGATGTGACCATGCTGCCGATGTACCTGCGGGCCCGCCTCGGGCTCGGCTATTTGCCGCAAGAGCCGTCGATCTTTCGCAAGCTGACGGCTGAACAGAATATCCTCGCGGTTCTCGAGACGACAAAGCTCTCTCGGGGAGAACGATTTGAAAGGCTGGACGAGCTGCTCGCCGAGTTCGGCGTGGAACATGTTCGCAGGATTCGCGGCGACGCGCTTTCCGGAGGCGAGCGCCGTCGTGTTGAGATCGCTCGCTGCCTTGCTACCGAACCCCAGTACATCCTTCTCGACGAACCCTTCGCCGGCATCGATCCGCTTGCGATCGATGACATACGCGAGATCATTCTTTATCTCAAAAAGCAAGGTATCGGCATCCTCATCACCGACCACAATGTTCGCGAAACGCTAAGAATTACCGACCGCGCCTACATTATGTCGGAAGGAAGAATTTTGCGAAGTGGTGAACCCTCCGTGCTGGTCGAGGATGTTGACGTCCGTCGTCTTTATCTCGGTGAACGGTTCACCCTATAGTCCGAGCGTCCGTTTCTTTCTTGGTCGAAAATCCGTATAATTTGGGTAGCTTAGCAATTACAGTTCCACAACGAACGAGGGAGGATCGTCTTTCGACCTGATATGTCATCACTGAGGCTCACAACTTCACTCCAGCAAAGAATGGTTCTCACGCCGCAGCTTCGGCAGCGGATAGAAATGCTGCAGATGACATCGATGGAATTGAATGAGCTGATCGAACAAGAGCTCGTCGCAAACCCGATTCTTGAAGAAGTTCTTCCGGGTGACGAGGTCCAGGAGATCTCGGAAAACATTCTCGATCAAAACGCCGATGGGCAAGAGGAAGCCTCCAAAAATGGTGCTGAAGCTTCGCCCCTGTCAGACTCGCCGGTCGAGTTTATGGACACGGCGGAATCGTATGTCGCGGAAGCTCCGAGCGAGAACGGCCTCGCAGAAACGGCATCTACTGACGAGACTGCTCAGGAGCAATCAGATTCGTTCGAAGAGATAGATTACGGCCGCGAGTTTCAGGATTATCTCGATCCCGGATACCGCACTCAGGAGATCGAGTACAAAGACGATGCTCCGAGTTTTGAACAATTCCTCTCGCACACCGAATCGCTCAGCGAGCATCTCGAATGGCAGTTGCACATGCAGGACATCGGCGAAAAGCTGCTGGACGTGTGCATAAGTGTGATCGGGAACCTCGATGCCGATGGCCGTTTGACGGCGACGGTCCAAGAGCTTGCGCGGATATCCAACTGCACCGATGAAACGATCGAAAAAGCTCGCAAGATCGTCATGGCTCTCGAGCCCGTCGGATGCGGCGCTCTGGATGTAAGAGAATGTCTTCTTGCCCAGTTGGAATCGGAAGGCGAAGGTAACAGTCTCGCCGCGGAATTGGTACGCGATCATCTTGAAGATCTCCAGCCGCATCGTTTACAGCATCTTGCTAAAGATACCGGGCGGGATATCCACGAACTCGACGAAGAGATCAACAAGATACGGATCCTCGATCCCTATCCGGGCAGAAAGTATGCGGCTGAAGAATCGATATTCGTCGCTCCGGAAGTTTATGTAGAAAAGATCGAAGGCGAGTACGTCATCTATTTCACCGACGACGGCAGTCCGCGTCTCCGGATCAGTCCGACATACCACCAGCTTGTAGATCAGCCCGACACGACCAAGGAAACAAAAGATTTTATTAAAGAGAAAGTACGATCCGCCGTTGACCTGCTTCGAAATATCGAGCATCGGAGGCAGACTATTTACCGCGTCGTCGAGTGCATCATCCACCGCCAGCGGGAATTTCTGGACAAAGGCGTCGACTACATCAAGCCGATGATGCTCAAGAACGTTGCAGAGGATATCGGAATGCACCTTTCGACGATATCGCGTGTCGTCAATCGAAAGTACGCGCACACCCCGCAGGGGGTCATCGAGCTTCGCCGTTTTTTCAGCGAGGGAATGATGAATGAAGATGGCGAAGAAGTGTCGACACGGATCCTCAAGCTTCGCATCAAGAAAATGGTTGAGGACGAAGATTCGAAGAAACCGATGACCGACGAACAGATCGCTAAAATTCTGAGCCATGAGGGGGTAAAGCTTTCACGTCGAACCGTCGCCAAGTATCGCGACCAGATGAACATTCCGGGTTCGCGCGAACGAAAGACGGTCATATGACCGCACAGTCAGGAACAAATGCTCTTTGAACCTTTAAGCTAAATAAAAGGGGGAAATTTATGAAATTTGAATACACCGGACGCCACATCGACGTAACGCCGGCTCTACGCTCGCACGTCGAAAATCATTTCGAACGCATCAATCACCTCTTCAACGGCAAACCGGCAAAGGTGCACGTCATCATCGAGGTCGAACGCGGTCGCCATCGCTCTGAAGTGGTGTTGAATTGGCGCAGCGATGTGCTGACGGCGACCACGAGTAATTCAGACATGTATCAGTCTCTTTCCCAAACGATAGATAAAATCGAGAAGCAGGCGCTCAAACTAAAGAACAAGGTCATAGATAAATCCCATCGCTCAAAGCGCGCGGCCACCCTTGTGCCTGACCCGTCTGACGTCAGACCTGAACCCACCATGCCGCGGATAATTAAGACCCGGCGTTATTCGGTAAAGCCCGTTACGATCGACGAGGCGGCAATGATGCTGTCGGAAGAACGGGACGGGTTCCTGGTATTTCGCAACGCTGAGAATCAAAAACTATCTGTCATACACACGCGCAAAGACGGCAACTACGGACTGATCGAGCCGTGACTTGTTAATGCACGATTCCGAGACCGAATCCATCGCAGAAGCCTCTTCGGCAAAGTATCAGCTCCACGCAGTGCTGGTGCGCGTTTTTGACACCGGTGTGCTGCTCATCGGCGAATCGGGAATCGGGAAATCAGAATGTGCCCTCGACCTCATCACCAGAGGTCATCAATTATGCGCTGACGACGCGGTCGAGGTTTCCGCGATGGAAGGCCTGCTCTTTGGACAAGCTCCTGCCATTACACGCCATCTGCTTGAGATACGCGGCCTTGGTCTCATTAACGTTCCCGAGATCTTTGGTAAACAGGCGGTTTGGGATGAATCGGTAATACAGCTTTGTGTCGAGCTGCGACGAACGGTCGAGGCCGCACCTTTGGAAAATGCTGCGAGCGATTACGCGGTCGCGGGCGGGGTGATACCAAAATATGTTTTGCCGGTGAGCTCTGGCCGAAACCTCGCGACGCTTATCGAAACGGCGGTTCGATTGCATCGCAACGGAGGCAATGGAAAGGCAGCGGAATTGCTTATCGAGGAACACGCTAGACTGTTGGATCCGATCCAGTAGTTTTCATTCTTATGGTGAAGGCCGTCCAGAATAACAAAACGTTTCGCAATCTGGTAATTATCACGGGCTTGAGCGGTTCGGGAATGAGCGCAGCGACGAACGCGTTTGAGGATCTTGGATATTTTTGCGTCGACAATCTTCCGCTTACGATGCTCTCCACGTTCTCCCGCCTCCTGCTTCCAAATGATGAGGATGTCGTGGCGATCGAACGGGCAGCACTCGTCATCAACATTCGCGAGCGCCACTTTCTGGCGGAGTTCCCGGCGGAACTGAAGAAACTGGCGAAGAAGAAGCTCAATCCTTTCGTGGTGTTTTTTGAAGCGTCGGATGAAGTGCTGCAAAGGCGCTTTTCCGAAACCCGTCGACCGCATCCAAATGACGCAGGTAAAGGATTACTTCCAGCTATCCGATCTGAGCGAAAGGCGATGGCAGCGATCCGCCAGGCCGCCGACCTTATTATCGATACGTCCGACCACACGGTTCATACACTGCGAAGGCTGATCGTCGAAACGTTCAGCCGTTCGACCGAAGGAACGCCCTTAAAAGTTTCGATAGTCAGCTTCGGTCACAAGTTTGGGAATCCCCGCGACTTGGACCTCTTGTTCGATGTCCGACATCTCCCGAATCCGTACTTCGAACCGTCGCTTAAGGATTTTACGGGCGACCATCCTAAGATCCGAGCTTTTCTCGACAAGCACGCCGAAGTTGCTGAGACGGTCGGTCGTTTTACGGATATGCTGAAATATCTGTTGCCATTTTACCAGCGCGAGGGAAAGTCGTACCTGACTATCGGCGTGGGCTGCACCGGCGGACGGCATCGCTCCGTCATGGTCGCAAACCGTCTGCGGGACAACTTGAAGAAAGAAAAATACAACGTTTCGGTTGTTCATCGCGATATGCAAAAATGAACTATGAACTGGGAGCTATGAACTGTGAAGTATGAAATATGAAGTATTAACTCTCGTCCGTCACGGACTCGATTAGCTCACAGTTCATAGTTCATAGTTCACACTTCACAGTTCATAGCTCTCTTGTTAACAGACACGTATGACTAAAATAGGCGGAGTTATCGTTTCACACGGTCAGGTCGCTACCGAGTTGGTCGCCGCCGCAGAAACAGTTGTTGGCGATATTAGCCACATTGTTGCCGTGTCGATCGGCTGGCATGATGATGTCGAGGCGGCTAAAAACGAGATCGAGAGGGCCATCAACAATGTCTCGCAAGGCGTCGGTGTCATCGTTTTGACAGACATGTTCGGCGGGACGCCGACCAATATCTCGGCAATGTTTTTAAAAGAAGGCGAGGTTGAGATAGTCACAGGCGTCAACCTTCCGATGGTAATAAAACTCGCGTCGAACGCTAAGGAGATCTCGATTCTCGATCTCGCACGGGAGATCGAGGATCAAGGCAAACAATCGATCTACCGGACTGGAGCACTGCTCGAGCCGCAACTGAAAAAACATGCTTGAAGGCAGCGTGACGGTTGTTAACCCACTTGGACTCCACGCGCGGGCCGCGGCCCAGCTTGTGCGAGTAGCCGGAAAATACCGCAGCCGCATAACTCTCCGACGCGAAGACGCTGCAGTGTTCGCTAACGCGAAATCCATACTCAGTGTACTGGCTCTTGCGGCTCCGATCGGGACCGTACTCCTCATTTCGGCGGAGGGGACGGATGAGAAGGAAGCGTTCGAGGCAGTGATGTCACTATTTGCCGACGGCTTTGGCGAGATCTAGGTTTTTTTATGAGTTTGAATGGATTACCGGGTGACGGTTTAAGTGTTGGAATTCTGGGTGTTCCGCTGGGTTATGGCGCGGGTCACACTGGAAGTGAGCTGGGTGTTGAGGCAATGCGCTTATCGCGAATGCGAGGCGGAATCTTGACCGACCATATTCGCGCGCTCGGTTATGAAGTAACTGACTACGGCAATTCAACGATCGTAAAACCCGTTATTGCGGCCGACACGAACGCGAATCCGAAATATCTCACCGAGATGATAGCGTCCTGCACGAATATCGCTGCAGACGTAAAGCGAGTGCTCGCCGACGGAGCTATCCCGATTATCCTTGGTGGCGATCATTCGATCGCGATCGGATCTGTATCGGGGCTTGCGTCGCATTACCAAAGAGCCGGACAGGACATCGGGCTTGTCTGGTTTGACGCACACGCCGATATAAACACGCCGGTGACCTCATCGTCCGGCAATATTCACGGAATGCCCCTGGCGACGATACTCGGACATGGCAACGAGGACCTCGTCAACCTTGAAGGATTTTTTCCAAAGATAAAACCTCAGCACTGCGCGCATGTCGGTGCTCGCGATCTGGACGCGGGCGAGCGTGGTCTTGTGCACGAACTCGGGCTCCGCGACAATTTTTTCACAATGAGTGATATCGACCGGCGTGGCATGCTCGCTTGCGTACAGGATGCCATCGCCATAGCGTCGCGTGCATCCGGCGGATTCGCCGTCACCTTCGATGTCGACATGATCGATCCGCGGTTCGCGCCCGGTTCAGGAACACTTGTTCGTGGAGGTACGACGTATCGGGAAGCTCACCTCGCACTCGAGGTGATCGCTCAGCACGGCGGCTTGCGATCGTTCGAGATCGTCGAGGTCAATCCCATGCTCGATCAAAGCAACATTACGGTCGAGTTGGCTTGTGAACTGATACTGTCTGTACTGGGTAAAACGATACTTTGATTATTCACCGCAGAGACGCCGTGACAGAGAGAGCTAAAGGTAGTCCAAGCGACACTAAAGTGCGAGCCGAATGGACTTCGAAAAAACTGTCTTTCTCTGCGTCTCTGCGTCTCTGCGGTTAAGAGGACTATGAAACTTCGCGTTGGTGTAATTTTCGGTGGGCGTTCGGGCGAGCACGAGATCGCTATCAGGTCTGCCAGGACGGTCATCGAGCAGATCGATCCTGATAAATACGAGGTCGTACCCATAGCGATAACCAGTGGTGGGCGATGGCTCAGCCCTGCCGAATCTGTCAAACAATTTCCCGATCACACGCAGCGCGTCTTCCTCGAGAATTCGGGCGAGCCATCGAACGCCTCGATCTCACTTTCCGGAGATACCAACCAGGGCGGACTGACGGTAATGGACGGTGACGGTGGTACGATGCCGCTCGACGTCGTCTTTCCGGTTCTGCACGGCACGTTTGGCGAAGACGGCACAATACAGGGTCTTCTTGAGATGGCCGACATTCCATATGTTGGGTGCGGTGTGCTTGCATCGGCATGCGGAATGGACAAGACGGTGATGAAAATTCTTTTTCGCGACGCCGGACTTCCGATCTGTCGGCATGTCTGGTTTTTGCGGAGTGAATTTGAGAACGACCCTGCCGCAGTTGCGGCGTTGGTCGGCAGGACAATCGGATTTCCGTGTTTCGTCAAGCCGGCAAATCTTGGCTCGTCGGTAGGTATATCGCGAGCAGCGGACGAACCGTCGCTTCGCGACGCGGTGACACTCGCCGCGCAATTCGATCGCAAAATAATCGTTGAGGAATCACTTGATATGCGTGAGATCGAGTGCGCGGTTATCGGCAACGACAATCCGAAATCGAGCTTGCCGGGCGAATATTTGATTCGGGACCAGTCAAAGGCGTTTCTCGACTACACCGAAAAATATTCGGGCACCGGCAATAACGAATTCGTAGTGCCGGCTGCTGTTTCCGAGGAACTCGCCAAAACAATCCAGGAAATGGCCGTCAAAGCTTACAAAGCAATCGACGGATCGGGTCTCGCCCGCGTCGATTTCTTTCTTCGCAACGACACCGGAGAGCTGCTAGTCAACGAGATCAACACCATGCCCGGCCTGACCGACGCCTCCGGCTTTCCAAAAATGTGGGCCGGCAGTGGAATGGATTTTCCGGAAGTTATCGACGAACTAATCAGGCTCGCGATCGAGCGGCACAAAGATAAGGCGAGGAACAAGACGAGTTTGATTTAACGTTTTGCAGCGTGATAGCCCTTTCGGGTCCGGATCGACAGGCTTGGTTTCGAAACGCGAAGCTCGATCGCCCGCCATTTTCCATCCTTCGTCATATTTTTTGGTTGATAGGCGAGTGTGTATTGAGTGCCGAGTTCCTCGACGATCCTGCGGAATGCGTCTCGCATCGCCACGCCGCCTGGCGTCGCGATGAATATCCCGCCAGTCTTTTCCGCAAAGTTCCGCAGCACTCCCTGATTCTGTGCTCGCTCCTTGCCACTGCTCTCTAAGGCGGACATGTCGACTGTATATATCAATGCGTTCACGGAGAGCGCCGCCTTTAACGCCTTGTCAGCCGATAGCTTGCTATAAGTGTCCTTTCCGTCCGATAGAACGATGATGGCTCGACGCTTTTCTGGACGATCGCCCAGGTTTTTCGCGGCTTGAAATATCGCATCGTTGAGCGCGGTCATGCCATCGGCCTTCAAATCGAACAGCTTTTCACTCACGTCGCGGCTATTCGAAAATTTCTGCACCATCGATACTTTCGAATCGAAACGATAGATCTCGGCATTGTCCGAGTCGCGGATCCCGTCCAGAAATTTGATCGTGGCTGAACGCGCAAGACTGACCCGGTGTTCCATGCTGCCCGAAGTATCGAGCAATATTACGGCTGCAAAAGGCGTCTCTTCGGCTGCAAAGAAGCTGATCTCTTGTTCGACACCGTTCTCGAAAATCGCGAATTGATTCTGTCTCAGTCCTGGGACGTGATTACCCGCGGCATCGGCTATCGTCGCGTTAACCACGACGATGGATGAATCAACCGTTACGATATTGCTATCGTCCTGAGCGAATGCAGAAACGGGGACTAACAGAAGAAAGGTGAGAAAGAAGGTGACGCCGGTTCGGAATATTGGCATGTCGCACTACTTCCTAATACGAAGAAATTTGACGAGTTTGAGGACCGTGTTCGAACTTTGTATAGCAACGACCGAAATACTGAACCGGGTGGTCTTCTTGAGCTCATCAACCAGTTTGACGGTTGTCGATCGAAGATACTGGAAAGCCTCTTCCATCGTTGAAGGCCTTGGTTCGCTGACGGACGGGACATAACCAGAATCGTCGCGCTCGCCATTATCGTCCCCGCCACCCAGTTCCTTTCGGATCTTCGTAATAACTTTTTCAAGAGATTCCAACCGGTTTTTATCCTGCTGCGAGATCGTCCGGTTCCGAGCGAACGAGGTTTCGAGTTGATTGGCGAGCCGAAGAGCTTCTTCTCCGCGTTCGAGCAATGCCTCATGTTCTTTCCTGTCGCGTTCAGCCTTTTGCTTTGCCAGCATTTCGTTGATGCCATGGGGCTTCTCGTCTCTCTGCCGTCGGCCCGAACGCGAACTGGCATCCGGAAAGTCAGACTGCGCATAAGCGATCCCAGCCAAACCGCTAAATAGGGCAGCGCAAACAATCAGCTTTACAAAGCATGCGATCATAACTATTGATCTGTCGGTTTGGGATCGTCAGGTGAACTGCCGGTGACCATCTCTACGAGCTTAACCAGAAATTCCTCCTCGGCACGTCCTGAGCTTTGAACCGTTGTCCATTCCGATACCAACCCGTTTCCGGCTCGTCCCTCGACTTTCGCGTTTACCGAAACCTTGTTCTGCATTCCGTCGATCGACTGTACCTCGATCGTCAGCGTGTATCGGGCCTGTGACCATGCCCTGTCCGCGAAGGCCAAAATCCCATATCGGTTAAGCTCGTTCTGCGTGATGACGGTCCCCTTAGAGAATACGTACGGCTGGGTGATGATCACGCCGTCACTCAGACGTGACGACGCTTCATCGACAACAATCTTTCGTTCCCTCAAGACCGCTATTATCGTTTCGACGAGAACATCCCGACGAGAGTTCAGCCTGTACGGATTCGGCAACCGATCACGGTCGTGCGTCTTATCTTTGCCCCAATCCCACGATCGAGCGGCATCACCGGTCTGTCGCGTTGTCGTCTTGTTCGAGTCGTCCTTGATCTTTTGAGTTTGAGTATCGATACCCTTTTGTGCCGAAGCGAACGAAACGGCCGTAAGAATAAATGTCAGCGAAACGAGATTCACAATGGGACGTCGGAAATACATAGGAAAAATATAACGCACTGGACCGGGAAACTGAACATAGGATGAGCAGAAAAATCTTTTGGTTGTAGGACGATGCTAGCGTGGCATGCTATCACCCTTCTTTTGCAGTTCGATCAGCAGAATATGCTTCATGAAGGCGTGGTGGGCGGAAAAGTATGCGATACAAAATCCGGGGTAGCCATCCAGAAATCCCGCTTTTAGAAAGTATGCACGAATAAACGCGAAACCCGTTGCGAATACGGCTTTGACCGGAGACGTGCGACGGCCCCCTTCATACATTTTCCGCGCGCCGAGCGGGGCATATCGCTCGGCGATCATCTGGTTATGATGCCTGGGGCTATCGACGCTGTAATGCAGGATATCGCCCGTCAAGTTTTCGACGCGGTCTCCCTGTTCCATCTGAATGGACTCGTGAACTACCGCTCCGTTCCACTTACCTCTGCGACGATCGAACAGACGAAGCTGCAGATCCGGATACCAGCCGCCATGCTTTATCGCGCGGCCCATGTATACGAAAGCCGCGGGGCCCTGAAACCGTCCGCATGCTTTTCCTTATCCGCCAGCCCGCGAATCTCTTCTCGCAATTCGTCGGTCACGCGTTCATCGGCATCGAGGCTAAATATCCAATCGTGCGCCGCCTCATCCACAGCGAATTGTTTCTGTGCGGAAAAGCCGGGCCACGGGTTCAGCAGGACGCGGGCTCCGAGCGATTCAGCTAACTCACGGGTGCGGTCGGTACTTTCCGAATCTACGACGATGATTTCGTCGGCCCAACTCACCGAACGAATCGCATCTTCGATATTCTTTTCCTCGTTATAAGTGATGATGACGGCAGAGATCTTCACGAAGACGATTGTAGAGTGCTAATTCGAAAAATAAAAAAGCCACTGGAAGATCCATTCCTAAGAACGGCTCCAGCCGAGGCATCTGTCACCCGGCTTTCGTCGGGAGGGAAGTCGTTTTAATTGTCGTCCGTCGGTGAGACCACGTCGATGTTGTTCATCTGAAACGTCGTTGAAGTTGCACGTTGTAGATCGGCGATCGCTTTGTTGTAATCGGTTTCCGCGCGAATTTCGAGATTTCGCGCATTTGTCAAAGCGTTCTCCCTCTGGAACAAAAGGAACGTCGTCGAGCGGCCTGAATCAAATAACGCTCGTTCGCCTTTAAGAAGTTCCTCGGCGTTTTCGCGTGCGCGGCGAGCCGACAGCACGCGTTGCCGCGCAGTCTCGACCGCTTGAACTGCATTTCGAACTTCGACGATCACGACCTGTTCCTGTGCACGAGTCTGCGTCGATATTTGATTCTCAAGAATGCGCGCTCCTGCCAGATCTGCGCTTGCTGTTCGGTTGCGGAACGGAAACGAGATCGTCACACCTACGGAATAGTTTGGCGAGTCGCTGCGGAACACGTTTGCCAGCGAGCGGCCAAATCCACCGACGAGGAACGAGCGCGTACCCGGGATCGTAACAGTAGGGACCGTGAACGACGGGCTACCAGGCGTCCTTCGTATGAGATCTAAGAGGAACGAGTTGGCATTAGTAAGCGTTGCGGCTGGATCCTGTGAAATCAACGGAACTGTGACACTCTCCGTAGACGCTCCACCAAGAGACAAACCGTCGAGCGAGAACGTCGTGTTCAGGTCGATCCTTGGTTTGGTCTGGTTCTTGAAATATGCAAGGTCGATCTTATTGATGTCCGACGCAAGCTTCAGTCGACGAAGCTCGTGGCGGTTGTCCATCGCGTCCTTGATCGCAGCATCCAGGTTGACGCCATCTAGGCTGAACGCCGGCTTGTCGGTCGGCACGTAACTGGACGCCCACTCGGCCGATGTCGCGTCCCTTAACAGAAGCTGCTTGAGAATATTCTCGGTGATAGAGACTTGCTGCGTAGCAAGGAGCAGGTCGCTCTCGCGATTAGCGAGCTCGGTTTCGACTTCCCAACGAGCAAGCGGTGCCGAGGCACCGGCTCGTATCCGGGCCTCGACCTGACGCAGATTCTCTCGCGACAGCTCGAGATTTGCCTGTCGATTCTGCTGATCGCGGAGCGCAAAAACCAGGTCCCAGTAAGTACGCTGCACCTGAGCTATGATCTCGATCGTCTGACGACGGAAATCCACGTCGGTCTGTTCAAGGCGCCGACGCGCGATCTTCAAATTTCGACGAGTCGCGTCGATCTTTAAATTCCGAAATAGCGGCTGGGTATAGCGAACGCCGATCTGCGAAGAGTAAATCGCACTACCGCCACCGCCCCCGAGATTTCCGGAGCTGACCTGTTGTTGCGAGAATGCGTTCTCAGTACGGGTGTTGTTGAAAAACGCTTGATAGTTTCCGCCGCCGTGCCGGAGGAAATGCGTCACGCTCGAGTTGATATTGAAGTCATTCGTACCCGAGGCGCTGCCGGTTGTCGAGTTTCGCGTATAAGTTGGCGTGACCAAAAATACCGGATCAAAGAATCCGAGAACCGAGCGGATCTGCGTCTCCTGAAATCGCACGTCGTCTCGCGTGATCTCGATCGTGTTGTTATTGGCCAGCGCTTTTCGGATCGCTTCGTCGAGCGAAAGGGACAATGGTTCGCCTGACGCGATCCCGACACGCGTGAGATTCGAGCGCGAGGGTGGCTCAGTGGGGACGGCCTCAATATTCGGATTCTGCGTCCGAAGAGAGGGCACACTCGGATCTGCATTCGTCCTCGCGACCTGTTCGCCCTGAGCTCTTAATTGCTCGGCGGCCAAGCTGAAAATCATCGCAAGTAGAGTTGTGAATAACAGCGTATTGCTGCGGCGAATTCTCATTATGGGATTGCTCCAGGCTTTGTAAACTAGTTCGGTACAAGCGAAAAACTCAATCGGGTACTACGTCTCATAATTTCGGATAGTTTCAACAATCTGCCGCGGCGATGTCGGACTTTCTTTTGATGTTTAGCCGCGATTACGGTATCGTGAACGTTTTAATATATTACTAATTCTCGGAGGATAATAATCACAAATGGGTATCAAAGTCGGGATTAACGGATTTGGGCGCATCGGTCGAAACGTGATGCGGACTTGTCTTGGAGACAAAGACATCGATTTCGTCGCAGTAAACGATCTAACGGACACTAAAACGCTCGCGCACCTTTTGAAGTATGACTCGGTCATGGGCAATCTCGATCAAAAGGTTACGGCCGACGGAGATACGATCAGCGTCGAAGGTGAAAGCTTTAAAGTGTTCTCGGAGAAAGACCCGGCGGCTATCGACTGGTCATCCGTTGGAGCCGAGATCGTTATCGAATCTACGGGCATATTCACTAAAGCAGAAGATGCCAGGAAACATCTCCGTGGTACCGTCAAGAAAGTCATCATCTCCGCGCCGGCGAAAGGCGAGGACATCACGATAGTGCTCGGCGTAAACGAGAATATGTACGATGCGGCAAAGCATAATATTGTTTCGAACGCATCCTGTACGACGAACTGCCTTGCTCCGGTGGCAAAAGTGATTCATGAGAAGTTCGGTATCAAGAATGCTCTGATGAATACGATCCACAGCTATACGAACGATCAGCAGTTGCTTGATCTTCCGCATAAAGACCTTCGCCGAGCGCGTGCGGCAGGGCTGTCAATGATTCCAACCTCGACGGGTGCGGCAAAGGCGGTCGCACTTGTTATACCGGAACTGAAAGGGAAGTTCGACGGCATCTCGGTACGTGTGCCGACGCCTAACGTTTCACTAGTCGATGTCGTGATGAATGTCGAAAAAGAAACCTCGACCGAAGAGGTGAACCGCGTTTTGAAGGATGCGGCCAACGAAGAACTTAAGGGAATTCTCGCTTTCTCGGAAGAGCCTCTGGTATCGATCGATTTTCGCGGCAATCCAAATTCGTCGATCGTCGATGCGGAAAATACAAAGGTCATCGGCGGAACCTGCATCAAGATCCTTTCCTGGTATGACAACGAGTGGGGTTATTCGTGCAGAGTTCGCGATCTTGTGAAATTTATCGCGGATAAGGGTCTTTAGTATTTTCGATGACGTAGATCTTATGAGCGCGAAACGCAAGAGTATTTTTATGTTTCTTCACGGCGCATTGATTGCAGCCATATCGGTCGGCGCCGCGTGGGCGCAGGGACCTCAGGCCGAAGGCGTTAAGATTTTCGCTGGACGAGACGGCGTAGGAATGTCGCAGGACATTCCGGTCGGAACTTTTCAGGTGGACGGAAAACAGCTTTCGTCGAGCGATGACAAAGGTCCGAACGTTTCGGTAAAAGTGGCGAAGGACTACTTCGTGCGATTCTGCGAGCAGAAAGACGGTACCGGAAAATGTGAAGAGTACGGCGAAGGGATTCATAATCTCATTTCACTCGAGTTCAACTTTATAAAGGTATGGAACGCCGCGTCGACGGAACGTCCGAGTAACACCAATCCGGTCGTGGCGCCAGTATCTGCACCCGTAACGGTCTTTGAGCAAAAGAACTGGGGCGGCCGAGCTCAGATTTTCGGCCCGGGAATGTACAGGTCGTTTCGCGGCGAATTCGGTAAGATCAACGACAACCAGGCCCGATCTGTGATCGTCGCAAAGGGTTTTCGGGCACGTTTCTGCTCGGAAGAAGGTTTGAACTTTCGAGGGTCGGGGGATTGTGAGATCCACGAGGAAGGTAGGCATAACCTACGCTTTGCCAACAGCGT
>JBBKXD010000372.1:0-5496 GCA_037969295.1 Pyrinomonadaceae bacterium
CGAATTCAAAATCGCGTTCATCGTGAGCAGGAACACTCATCACGGCACCCGTGCCGTATTCCATCATCACGTAATTGCCGACCCAGACAGGCAGCTCTTCTCCGCTGAACGGGTTGATCACTTTTAGGCCGGTATCGATGCCGTCCTTCTCGATCTCTGTTTCGCGGTCGGCAGGCTTAAGTTTCTCCGCCTTGATCCCCTCGAGCTTAGCGTTCACATCCGGTGAGAATCCCGCTTTGAAGTTTTCGATGATCGGATGCTCGGCGGCAACCACCACCGCATTCGCTCCGTAGATCGTGTCGATCCGGGTCGTAAAAACGCGGATAGAGCTTTGAGTACCGTCTTCAGGCACCTGTCGGCCAAGGCCGGGACTCAAAACTTTGAAATCCACATACGCACCTTCGGAGCGTCCGATCCAATCGCGTTGCCGCTTTACGACGGCCGGAGCCCAACCCGATTCGATTTCATTTAATCCGTCGATCAGCTCATCCGCGTAGTCGGTTGTCTTGAGGAACCATTGCTCGAGCGACTTTTTCGTTACAGGATTTCCACATCGCCAACAGAGCCCGCCGCTCGCCTGCTCATTAGAGAGGGTCGCCTGATCATGCTCGCACCAGTTGACCTGTGTCGTCTTCTTGTACGCCAGACCCATCTCGTACATCTTCAGAAAGAACCACTGATCGAACTTGTAATATTCAGGACGGTGCGCTGCCATTTGACGACGCCAGTCGTAACTCAGACCCAGACGCTCGATCTGGCCGCGCATCGCCTTGATATTCTCTTCGGTCCACTCACGTGGATTCACGCCGCGCTTTATCGCCGCATCTTCGGCCGGCTGCCCAAACGAGTCCCACCCGATCGGATGCAGCACGTTGAAACCCATTAGCCTTTTGAACCAGGCAACGACATCGCCCGCCGAATAGTTTCTAACGTGGCCCATGTGAAGGTTGCCCGACGGGTACGGCAGCATCTCGAGCTGATAGAACTTCGGACGTGGATCGGCGATCTCAGCTTCAAACACCCGGGTTTCGGCCCATTTCTGTTGCCATTTCCGTTCAACCTTTTTTGCAAAATATTTCTCGTCCATAAATACGCTTTCGGAATATCCGCGACGGGATAGGAAAAAAGTCAGTTTAGCCGATAGAAGCTCCACTATCTATCGAACCGATGGAAAACAAAATGTCGTTGAAATTTTCGGGAAGGTCGCCACTCACGCCGAAAGATCTCTTCAGCGGGTGGCTATGTAAGGGCGAGATATAGTTGCCGGGGAACCATGCGGAACAGGTTAAGGGATTTCGCGACCCGTTGCAACCGCATCCAGTTTTTTCTTGGCCGATTTTGTCATGGTGTGATATCCTGTCGGGACCGATTTGTAAGGAGAAATACATAAACCACATTCTTAATGACGACAAAAGATTTATCGCAGGCGGTGCCGACTTAGACCAAAAAAAGTGAGGTTTTGCCGTCTGCTCCGAAAGGAGGAAAAGATGGCAAACCGAATCCGCAACAACGCCGCAGGCGATATCCGACACGAACCGGAAAACATAAACCCGCATCCGATTTTTTCCTCGAGTAAATCCAGGCCACCCGAAAAAAACGACGATCTAATATTGTCGCTGTCCGACGCGTACGAAAACCGACGCGCCCAGCAGGTCGGCGAATGGGAGAGACTCTACCCCCAAAACGTCTATCACGAGGTTTGAAAAACGATCTCAAAACCAGCTTTCGGGTACGTACGTGTCTAGCCTCTTGCCGGATGTTCCTCTTTTTTGCGTTGTCTTTCCTCCTGATTCTCTACTCCACCGTACCTACTTTTGCGCAAGCCGACTCGGAAGATCTCGCGCCGTCAGTTGTCGCTCGCCTGCGGCAGCAGATCGCGAACGGCTCGCTCGAAGAAAAGCGTGCCGCTCTGTTCGAAATTCGAAATTTGCGATCGGCCTCTGCATCGCGCATAGCTGTTCCGGCGCTGCGCGATAAGGAGCCAATAGTTCGAGCCTCTGCCGCCGCCTCCGTCGTTTTTCTTCCCAAAGACGAATCGGCAAGGTCGCTTATTCCTCTTTTGAGCGACAAGATGGAATTCGTCCGTCGCGAAGCGGCGTACGCTCTTGGCGATGTGCAGGACCGTTCCGCGACCGTCCCGCTTGTCCGCATGATGCGACGTGACAAGATCTACGAAGTCAGGACTGCCGCGGCCATTGCTCT
Source organism: Pyrinomonadaceae bacterium (assembly GCA_037969295.1). Taxonomy (GTDB): domain Bacteria; phylum Acidobacteriota; class Blastocatellia; order Pyrinomonadales; family Pyrinomonadaceae; genus OLB17. The sequence continues at coordinate 2,203 of JBBKXD010000372.1, forward strand.
TGGAAAGATCGGTGATACCTCGGCGATCAATGAACTTTTGCGCATTCTCCAGACGCGGCCACGGGAAGACGATGAGTTTCTCCGCCGAAGTGCCGCACGCTCCATCGGCCAGATCGCACAAATAACCGTCACTGGAAATGCGAATGTCCTAACTCCGCAGAATTTCCTTCCCGAAAATTTTAAGGATCTCGGTTCGTCAGATGTAACCGGAGCGATCCCGCAGAACTTGACCAAAGCACGCGAAGTTTTGACGGTCGTGCTTCAAAACAAGAGTGAGTCAGATGACACCCGACGAGAAGCGGCGTTTTCTCTCGGTGTCATCGGTGACAAGAACTCTGTTCCCGTCCTTCAAACCTATGTAACAGCAGCCGATCCTTATCTCGCGGAGATTTGTAAAGAGGCTCTTTTGAAGATCGAGCGGCGAACGAAAGTCGCGGGCCCGAGCGGCTAAACCTAGCCGCAGCCGCCCAGTTTTGGTTTAATAGGGATATGCAGGCTAGTCATTCTCAAACTGTCGGCGCGGCTGATTTGGCCGAACTTTACGCATCCGTCAGAAGCTACACGGAAACATTGTGCGAGCCGCTCGAGATCGAAGACTACATCCCGCAGCCGACCGTCGATGTCTCGCCTCCGAAGTGGAACATCGCCCACACGACGTGGTTTTTCGAGGAGATGATCCTCAAAAAATTCGTTAGCGGCTATAAGGTTTTCGACGAACAGTTCGGGTTTCTCTTCAACAGCTATTACAACTCGATCGGCGAGCGAACATCGCGCGATCAGCGCGGCGATCTTTCGCGCCCTACGGTAAGGCGGGTCGTCGAGTATCGAAAGTACGTTGACGAGAAGATGCTCGCACTCTTGTCGAAACAGCCTGAGGTAGCGGGCGGTTCCGACCAACTGAGGGAATTGGTTATTCTCGGCGTCAATCACGAACAGCAGCATCAGGAGCTTTTTCTCACCGATCTAAAGTTTACGTTTAGTCTCAATCCGCTTTTTCCGGTCTATCGGGAAGGTTATTCACTTGTGGAAAAAGCCGACGGGGCCGACGGCGGGTTCGTGGAAATCGAAGCCGGCAACCATGCAATCGGGTTTTCGGGCGACGGATTTTCCTTCGACAACGAGCATTCCCGTCATCAGGTTTTTCTCGATCGGTTCGAACTATGCAACTCGCTCGTTACGAATCGCGAGTTCCGTGAATTTGTAGAGGACGGCGGATATCGCGACCCGCTCCTCTGGCATTCGGAGGGCTGGGATTGGGTCAATCAAAACAAGGTCGAGTCCCCGCTCTACTGGCACGAGCGGGATGGTACGTGGTTTAACTACACCCTCGGCGGATTAAGGGAACTGGCTCCCGACGCTCCGGTTTGTCACGTTTCGTTTTACGAAGCGTCGGCCTTTGCAGAATGGAAAACCATGCGTCTGCCGACAGAGTTTGAGTGGGAGGCGGCGAGCGAGAAATTCAATTGGGGACTGCGTTGGGAGTGGACCAACTCCGCATACCTGCCCTACCCCGGGTTCAAAAAACCCGTCGGTGCGGTTGGGGAATATAATGGCAAGTTCATGATCAACCAGATGGTCCTTCGCGGAGCTTCGGTTGTAACACCGCCGGGCCATAGCAGGAAGACCTATCGAAATTTTTTCCACCCCCATTTGCGGTGGCAATTTACGGGAATAAGGTTGGCGAGATAAGCACTAACCTGTTAGCAACCATTGCCGAGAAGCGGACCGCAGGAATATGAGTGCGGAAAGGATCGAGGACAGCACTGTCAAACAATAATATTGCTCTCAGCGACTCTGCGACTCTGCGGTGAGATCTGCTGGAACGTTTATGCAAAATTCTCCAACACCGGAACTAACACAATTCGCCGAGGACGTACTGAGTGGTCTGTCGTCGACGCCGAAACGGCTCTCGTCAAAATATTTCTATGACGACGAGGGCTCGCGATTGTTCCAGGAAATAATGCGGCTTCCGGAATACTATCCGACGCGGGCGGAACTCGGAATATTTCAGAACCAGGCGCATTCCATATTAGAGGCGTTCCTCGGCAGAGGTCCGAGCACGCCGACGAATCCGCGGTCCGTGATCCGCGATCCGCAATTGCTTGATCTGATCGAGCTTGGGGCGGGCGACGGCACAAAGACAGCGGTGCTGATCGAGCATTTTCTAAAAGCAGACATCGACTTCACCTACTCGCCAATCGACATCTCTCAGGAAGCGAACGATGCGCTCTCGACGCGATTCAGAGAAAAGTTTCCGGACCTGCGCATCAACCCGCACACGGGCGACTACTTTAAGGTACTGGGCAACCTTCGAAACGGCGGCAACCGACGCAAGATCTTGATGTTCCTTGGGTCGAACATCGGAAACTTTCTACGGGCGCAGGCGGTCGACTTTTTCCGCCATTTGCGTGGCGTCATGAATTTGAATGACCGTGCATTCATCGGTTTCGACATGCAGAAAGATCCTCGCGTGATCGTGCGAGCCTACGATGATCCGACGGGCGTTACCGCGGCATTTAACCTTAACCTGCTGAGCCGGATCAACCGCGAACTCGGGGCGGATTTTGATGTGGAGAAGTTCTCGCACTATGCTCAGTACCGCCCAGTCGAATGTGCCGCACGCAGCTTTCTCATCAGCCGAGAAAAACAAACAGTGACAATAAAGGCTCTGAACCAAACTTTCGATTTCGATCAATGGGAACCGATCTTCATGGAGATCTCGCAAAAATACACCCGGACGATGATCGAAGAGCTCGCGGCCGAAAGCGATTTCGAGATCGAAACGGAGTTTTGCGACGATATTAACTTCTATACCGACAGCCTTTGGAGACCCGTTTAGAGTGCAAACGTAGCTTGAACTCTGTTACCGGCACAAGCTGATGCTTGCACTCTGAACTATGAAGTTCTCTCTACTCACCTTCGACATACTGGACTCTACGAACACCGAGGCCCTCAACCAGGCAAAGCTGGGAGCTGAGGAAGGACTGTGTGTCGTCGCTCGCCAACAGACCGCGGGGCGGGGCCGATATGGTCGGACGTGGGTGTCGGAACGAGATGCGGGACTCTATTTCAGTGTAATCCTGCGGCCAAAGATCGGAGCCCACGATCTCGGTTTGATCACCCTGATGGCTGGAGTTGCAGTTCACGACACTCTTGAAAAGTTCGCGATCACCCCCGATATCAAATGGGTAAACGACATCCTCGTGAACAACAAAAAGATCGCCGGCATTCTCGCGGAGACGACGGAAACCGCTACAGGCTTGGCTGTGGTAGTCGGTATCGGCGTCAATCTTC
>JBBKXD010000373.1:0-17120 GCA_037969295.1 Pyrinomonadaceae bacterium
CACCATCTCGACCGGGATCGGGCCTTCCTTGAGGATCGCGTCGTGAAACTGTCGATCGGACATCTTCTTGCCGCCGACGAATTCGCGATGCAAGCTGTAGAACTGCAATCCGCCCATCATGTATGCGATCTGATAGAGGGGCCCGTAGTCACCCGTGAATGATCGACGCACCTCTGCGGCCGCGTTATCGCGTTCGTGACCAACACGCTCCACGAGAAAATCCACAGCTTCCTGTGGCGACATCTTCTCGAGATGAAAGTTCAGACTAAAAATTATGCGTGCACAGCGGTGCATCCGCCAGAAGAGTGCACCGACGCGGTCCTCGGGCGTCTTGTTGAATCCGCGGTCCCATAACAGGAATTCCCAGTACAATGCCCAGCCTTCGCCCCAGAACGGCGTGCGGAAAAGTTCTCGGTACGGCCGGAAGCGTTGATTCATATAACGCTGCAGATGATGACCGGGGATCAGCTCGTGATGTGTGACGGCATGTGTGAAATGCGGATTGTTGCCGCGCATCGACATCATCTTTTGCTCGTGCGTCATCGACGACGTCGGGTATGACACGAGGATCGTTTCACCGCCAAGAAAGAACGGCGATTGCAATTGACGCTCGGGTGACATCATCTCCATCCGCCACGATTCGCGTGCAAGGGGCGGTACGGTGACGAGATCGTTTTTCTCGACATACTCGATCGCCTCCATCGCCTGTGCACGGATCAGCTCAGGCTGCTTTCCGGGCTCGACATATTTTTGCTTAACCGTCTCGAGCGCTTTTTTCCAATCGTCGCCGAATCCCATGTCGCGCGAAGCTTTTTTCATCTCGGCTTCGCACCATGCGAATTCCTTGTTCGCGATCTCGACAAGCTCTTCGGGCGAGTACGGGATCATCTCGAACGCAAGCTCGTCGAGCAGGGCATCCCGTCCGATCGGATCGCCGATGATCGTCGTCTTGTCGGTCGGGGAAATGCCGACGAGCTTCTGCACGATGAACTCGGAATACTTCTGCAGGGAATCTTCGACCGCTTTGTAAGGCTCGGCGTTCCACCACGTAAACACCGGATCGTACGAATTGTGAAAGTTGTACCAGTTTCGTAGCGTGCTGCGGAGGCCCGCCAGAGTTCTTACGGCGCGATTGGCAACGGTGCGTTTGGGTTTGTCGCGATTTTCCTCGAGCGTTTTTTGCGTCTCGTCGATCTGTTTGCTGAGGCTGGTCAGAAGCTCCGCCGTCTTTGCCGGATCGATGGTCTGGAGTCGACGCCGGCTGTCTTCCAGATCGTTGATCGTAACGGCGAACGGCAGGATCGGAGCCATTTCAGCGATCTGCTTTTCGAACCTCGCGAGTTCCTTTTGTTCGTGATCCAGATAATTTCGGAAGAGTACGTAGTCGATCTGCTCGTCGAGGTTGAGCGACGCGTAATTCAAACGCCCGAGCACGCCGAGATAATCCGCGTAGAGCTGACGAAATCTATTTACGCGATTTGGTGACGTCGCTGCCGTATAGAAACGGTCGATGCTGCCGCGGTCCTTGTCGAACTTTTCGATGAAGCCCCGCAGCCGCGACGGCGGTTCGTTATACGAAGCGAGTTCGTCTGTCACCTGTGCAAAGAGGCTCATGCGAGCCAGAAGCAAAACGAGCAGTATCACGTATGCGTTTTTCATGTTGGGTTCCGGGTTGTTGCCGAAATAATAGTTGAAAGACTCTGGCAATGGCAACGAGCATGACAGAGTCAATCCGGCGGGTGGTGCAAAATATCGATCGTGATGCGTTATGTCATCTGGCAGACCGCACGCGCAGTTTAGTCGGACGCCGGTTTCGTACGGATTCGATGCATGTTAGTCCCCAAACCGCCGGAAAACTGGGTCTTAAATAGTGGCACGCTCATTGCGATAACAATTGCGGAATCATGATCTGATTCATCCAGGAGATAGAGAATGTCGAAACAGGTTATTACAACGGGCGGTGAGCAGCATCTTGTCAGAGAAGATACAGCGAAATCCTTTCGGGGCGTGTACTGGGCTCTTTTTAGCCTGGCAGCCTTCGTACTGATCGCCGCACTTTTATTTTTTGGCGGATTTCTCGTGTCGCTGACCGGCAGCAGCACGGATTCGCCAGCCGAGATAGAACGTCAGGCGGGCAGGTAAAAATTTAGGTTTGATTATTACAACTTACAAGGGGGAACGAGCAAGGGGGTCCATGTAATAATTTCGTCCTAGTGACTTGGTCTATTGACGTTTGACGCCGCAGCAATGCGGCGTTTTTTTTTGTTCACCAAATGCAGAAGCCCGCACGAAGTAAGGGCATGTGCTAGCGAGCGTGCTCCGCCAGCCTGCAGAAGCCCGCGCATTAGCAAGGGCGATACATACTACCCTGAGCCCTTCCGCATCGGGGGGCGTGATAATAAATTGCCGAATTGTCAGTCTAATCAAGGAGCTTTCGCGGACACGAATTCAAAAGCTTCCAAACCAGAAGCACGCGCGAGAAAGTCGTCGACAACTTTTACGTTGATTTAAGAAATCAGATCTGCTTGAATCCGCTGGATCGGCGTTATCCGCGGTAGATCTTCGCCGGCACCCTACGACCTCAAACTAACTTGCGTTTTGCCAGATCTGCGGTGGCGGCATACATTAGATGTGTGCTTGTGCTGGGAATTGAGACATCGTGTGATGAGACGGCGGCGGCGGTTGTGAGGGACGGGAGGGAGATAGTTTCGTCGATAATCGCGTCGCAGATCGATCTGCATAAACCGTTCGGCGGGGTCGTGCCGGAGCTTGCGTCGCGCGAACATCTCGAGAAGATCGAGCCGATCGTCGCCGAGGCGCTGTCGAAGGCGGGCGTGACGTTTAAGGATCTGGATGGGATCGCCGTGACGCAGGGGCCGGGGCTGATCGGCGCTCTGCTCGTCGGCGTGTGCTACGCAAAAGCCCTGGCGTATGGGCTCGGCGTTCCATTGATCGGCGTGAATCATATCGAGGGGCATGTCTTCTCGGTGATCTTCGAAAACCCCGACGTCGAATACCCTGCGCTCGCCCTGATCGTCTCGGGCGGGCACACGAATCTGTTCTATGTTCCGGAACCCGGTTTGTATAAGGTCGTCTCGCGGACGAGGGACGACGCGGCGGGTGAAGCTTTTGATAAAGTCGCGAAGATGATGGGATTGGAATATCCCGGCGGCCCTGTGATCGAAAAGATCGCACGCGATGGCGATCCGAAGAAAATAAAATTCACCCGTGCGAAGATCTCCGACGGGCGTCCGGACTTTAGCTTTAGCGGATTAAAGACGGCCGTCGCAAAACATCTTCGGGAAAATAATATTAAGCCACTGGATGAAAGTGAGGATGCGACGCAAGAGATAAAAGATCTCGCAGCAAGCTTTCAACGGTCGGTCGTCGATTCGCTTGTGCAGACGGCTGAGCGTCAGGCGGAAGAGCTCGATGCAAAAACGCTGATCGTCGCGGGCGGTGTCGCGAGCAACGGGTCGCTTCGTGACGCGTGTCGTGCTCTCGGCGAGAAACTCGATATTCCGGTCTATTTTCCATCCAAACATCTTTCAACCGACAACGCCGCGATGATTGCCGCGGCCGGTTACTTTCATCTTCAGCGCGGCGAGGTTTCGGATCTGGAGTTGACGGCTGATGTGGGAATGCGTTTGCAAAATCTTGATAACGAGGATGCCGAACTTCGCGCGCGCAAGGTGCGGTACCGTCTATAAATTGTTGCAATTCGGAATCTCGAATCGATACAATTTGTGCAGGCCTCAACGCACGTTCGCATTGCAATCGACGGATAAACCGACGCCCGCAATAAAAATACGGCCGATTTGTTCGGCTTTACTGACCGCTCTGGTTTTTTAATCTGTGACATATTCAGATAATGCCGCTTAACTTTTCAGGACTTGGGGGAGAAATGATCAAACTTCGCAATCTCACGGCGCTCGTTCTTGCCGCCGCGTTTCTTGTCTGTACGTCGTTTGCGCAAGGTGTGCCGGCGCCGTATACGGTGCGTCTGCAGACGTTCATGACGGGCCTCGATCGCCCGATCTTATATCGCGACGACGGTCCGGGTGCGGGCCGAAAAACTTTTATTGTTCAGCAGACCGGGCTCATACGTCTGCTCCAGCCGGGCTCGCGCACGCCGACCGATTTTATCAACCTCTCGTCGAAGCTACCGACCATCGGCGGGTTGGGAGACGAACGCGGTCTGTTGGGGATGACGGTCCATCGACAATTCGACACGAACGGAAAATTCTACGTCGACTACACACGTGCGGGCGACGGAGCGACGGTGATCGCGGAGTATACGACTATGGTAGGCAATCCGAATCAGGGGAACATCGCCTCCGAGCGGATCTTGCTGATCATCCCGCAGCCATTCTCGAATCACAACGGCGGGATGATCGAATTCGGCGCGACAGCATCAGACCAGGACTTTTTATACATCGGAATGGGTGACGGCGGCTCGGCGAATGATCCCGGAAACCGTGCGCAAAATCGTGCGTTGCTGCTCGGGAAAATGCTGAGGATCGATCCGAATGTCCCTATGGGTTCGCCTGTGCCATATCTCATACCGCCGGGTAATCCGTTTCAAGGTGCGAACACCACACGGTGTGATGGCGGCAGTACGACCGCGGGGAACACCTGTCAGGAGATCTGGACTATCGGCATGCGAAATCCGTGGCGATGGTCGTTCGACCGCGCTAACGGGACACACTGGGCAGCCGATGTCGGTCAGGGCGCCCAGGAAGAGGTCGACATTCTAACCGGCGGCGGCAATTACGGCTGGCGTGTTTACGAAGGAACGAACTGCACGAATCTCGATCCGTCGCTTTGTATCCCGGCGAATTACACGATGCCGATCTTTACCTACAACAATTCGGGAAGCCCCAGATGCTCGATCACCGGCGGGTTTGTCTATCGCGGAACGCAAGGATCGCTTCCGTTTGGTTCTTATGTCTTCAGTGACTATTGCACGGCAGAGATAATGCTCTGGACGGGAGCTTCGCCGTTCCAGGTTTTGTTGGACCCGCCGGGGAATATCATCTCTTTCGGACAGGACGAGAATAACGAGTTATATGCTTGTTTCGGCAGCAGCATCAGCCGGATCACACGGGCTAAGGCGTCGGCTGATTTTGACGGTGACCTTCGGACGGATCTCTCCGTTTTCCGGCCTTCGACCGGTGTCTGGTACGCCGCGCACAGCTCGAACGGTACATTCCGTATTCAAGGCTTTGGACTCGACGGTGATATCCCGACGTCCGAAGATTACGACGGCGACAACATCACCGACATCGGCGTCTTTCGCCCTTCGAACGGAGTCTGGTACTTCTACCGTAGTTCGGATAACTCGGTCGGGATCGTTCCATTTGGCACCAATGGTGATATTCCGGCGGCCGGCGATTATGACGGAGACGCAAAAGCGGATCTCGTTGTCTATCGTCCGTCCACCGGCACCTGGTATGTCCTTCCGACACTTGGCGGTTCGCCGTATCAATTGCAGTTTGGTATCAACGGCGATACTCCGGTTGTCGGAGATTATGACGGCGATGGTAAATACGACGTCGCGGTCTGGCGGGGAAGTACTGGAGTTTGGTATCGCATAAACAGTTCGGACGGTTCGGTCGGACTGTATCAGTTTGGACTCAACAACGATATTCCGACCCAGGCCGATTTCGACGGTGACGGCCGAACAGATACCGCGGTGTTCAGACCTTCAAATGGGCAGTGGTATTACGTTCGCAGTCTCACGGGCGCGGTTGTGATAACGCAGTGGGGAACAAACGGCGACATGCCGGTCGTTGGCGATTATGACGGCGACGGGCTCGACGACATTGCCGTATTCAGGCCCTCAAACGGTACGTGGTACAGAATCAACAGCTCGAACGGTGCGAATGTGTTCGTACAGTTCGGTGCGACGGGCGATCTCGCGATTCCACGATACGACGCTCCCTAGAGCGACTTTGATTTGATTTACGCGGCGCGTGCGATCGTCAGTAGATTGACGGTTGACGCGCCGCTCTTTTTTAGGACTCGGGCGCAGGTCGAAGCCGTTTCGCCCGACGTGAGAATATCGTCCACGAGCAAGATGCTTTTGTTTTCTATGAGTTTCGGCCGCGCGACCTCAAACGCATTTTTGACCGTCATCGCTCTCGCCTTCTGATCCATCCCGGCGCGATGCATCGGAGTATGAACTTTTCGGATCAGAGTAAATAAGTCTGCGGCGGAACCGAGGTGTTTGGAAACGACCGTTCCGATGAGAGCCGCCTGATTGAAGCCTCTCTCCCGAAGTCGCCGCGATGACAGAGGCACCGGGATCACAATGCTCGAGCTGTCGACAGCATATCGATCGAGGGTCGCGGCGAGGAGTCGTTTTATCCTGCGACACACATTTGGAGTGGTTTTGAGCTCGAGTACCGATGCCGCCAAAGCCTTTTCATACAGTCCGATCGAGAACGCCCGGTCATAAGACTGGTCGGCGCACTTGCTGCATGAGGCGGCGGTTGAAGAGCCTGAAACAAACAAAAACGCTCCGCATTTTATGCAGAGCGTATCACCATCTGTAAAAACTTTTGTCGCGTTCCAGCAGCCGGAGCAAGCTATACCGTCGTCTGAAGATTCGACTTCGCCGCCGCACACGCCGCATTCTTGCGGATAAATAACGTCAAGGATCGAGTCGGAGAGAGACCGTAACATTACTCGTCATCAAGTAAACCCTTTTCAACGAGTTCCTGACAGTCCAAACAATACCGAGCCCAGGGAATCGCGGCCAAGCGTTTTTGATTGATCGACTTTTCGCAGTTCTGGCAGGAACCGTACTCGCCGTCTTCAACCCGGATCAGCGCTTCATCGACGAGAACGAGCTGCCGACTCTCGTTTTCGGAGACCGCCAACATCACATTCTTCGAATAGTTTCGAACCGCCAGATCGACGGGGTCAGGCGTCTCGGCATCATCGATCGACAGGTCCTTGCCTTTCAGCTTTTCAGCCAGCAGAGCTCTTTCGTTCAAGAGCTGTTCTTTGATTTTTTTCAAGTTTGCAGCGGTCATTTCTGGTACGGAAACCCCTTAATGATTGTGTATGCTCGATATATTTGTTCTAACACTACCGCACGGGCCATCTCATGGGTAAATGTGAGAAACGACAAGGATAAACTAATATCAGCCGTTTCGGCAACCCGCGGCGACACTCCGTTAGCTCCCCCGATAATGAAGGTAACTTCTTTGAGCCCTCGATTCTGCCAGTGTTCGACCTTCTTCGCCAATGCGGGAGAAGAGACCGTTTCGCCTTTTACATCGAGCAAAACGGCGAATGTCCTTGGATTCAGCGCGGCGACAATTCGTTCGCCCTCAATATCGGGCCCCTCGTGAGGAGCGGATTCCTTGATTTCGACGATTTCGCACTTAACAAAGTGAGAAAGACGCCCCAGATAATCGTCCTGCAGCGCCTTCCAGTTTTTGTCTTTTGTCTTTCCTATCCAGAGGAAGCGAAGTTTCATATCCTAGGAAACGCTCGCGGGGATCTCGACGCGTCGTGCGTCGCGCCAGAGCCGCTCGAGATCATAGAAGTCGCGTGCTTCCTTATCGAACAGGTGAATTACGAAGTCGCCGTAATCAAGCAAAACCCATTCTGCGGAGTTATAACCCTCGATCCGGACGGGTTTCCGGCGGAGCTGTTTCTTCAGTTGTTCGCTGATCTCATCGGCTATTGCCTGCACCTGTCTCGGGTTCGTGCCGCTCGCAATCACGAAAAACTCCGTGAAGCTGGCGATCTCGCGCAGATCCAGGCCGATCATGTTCACGGCCTTTTTTTCATCGGCCGAGTGAATCGCAAGTTGAAGTTCGGGATCGAGTTGGTCGAAAGGAGTTCGCGACTGCGAGATATCTACTTTAACAGTCTCTCGATGAAGAGACTTTTCCTGTAATTCTTCCATCACTTATAAAGTTCGTATTTTTCGATGTATTTTGCAACCGCCTGCGGAACGTCGTCCGGGTTGTCGAGTCGCTCATCGGTGCTTATGTCTTCACGGATCTCAGTCGCAGAAACGTCAAATTTGATGGCATCGGTGATATAGATACGCGGCCCTCCATTCTGATGCATGCTGCCTGAGGCTTCCCGCAGATCGACGATACGCTCTCTAACGGCTAGGGTTACGTGATCGAAAGCTATTTCGTAACCCGGCCTCGTGACGACGATGTGATTGGTCATGAGCAGGACTTTCTCCCATTCCCGCCAGGTCCGGATATCGCTCCAGGAGTCGGCACCCATGACGAAAAAGATCTCGGCATCGGGGCGTTGAGCAATGATCTCCGGCAGAGTTTCTACCGTATATCGCTTTTCAGCGTGGGACAGCTCGAGGGTTGATACGGAGATCCGGGGCTCGTCTTGCGTGGCAAGAACGAGCATCGCAAAGCGGTGATAGGCGGACGTCGGCGTTCGCTCCGGTTTGTGGGGTGCATGAAACGCGGGCAGGAAAACAAACTGGTCCAGAGAGAATGACTCAAGCAATCGACGAGCTACCGTGATGTGCCCACAGTGTACCGGATCGAATGTTCCGCCATAGAATGCGATTCGTTTTGGTTGGGTCAATGGGCTCACGAGGGAATCAGCCGGCGTCGGCGGTCAAGTGGTCTGAAGATCCGGCGAGCGACTCGGTCTCGTCAAGAAGTCTCGCTACCGCGGAGACAAGTTCGTCAAGGCCAGTCCGCGTAACCGAAGAGATCGGGAAGAACCGCTTTTTGTCTTTCTTTGCTCTCTTCTCCAGTTTTGCCAGACGTTCAGGCTCATCCAGCGCATCGATCTTAGTCGCAACAATGATCTGCGGACGCCGGGCCAGGTCCTCGTTATAATTTGCCAGCTCACGATTAATTATCTCGTAATCTGAGACTGGATCACGCTCTGAGAACGAAGAGACGTCAACCAGGTGCAGAATGAACTTTGTGCGCTCGACATGTCGTAAGAACCGGTCGCCAAGCCCTGCACCTTGCGATGCACCTTCGATCAATCCGGGAATGTCAGCGACGACGAACGTTTTGAAGTCACCCATATCGACGACTCCAAGATTGGGCTCGAGTGTCGTAAAAGGATAATCGGCGATCTTTGGTTTTGCCGCTGAGATCACACTTATCAATGTCGACTTGCCGGCATTGGGAAATCCGACGAGGCCAACATCGGCAATAAGCTTCAGTTCGAGCTGCAATTCTTTCTCATCGCCGGGCCGGCCCGTATAGTGAAACTTCGGTGCCCGGCGAGTCGGAGTCGCGAAATGTGCGTTGCCCCAACCGCCCTTTCCGCCTTTTGCGGCAAGGAACCGCTGGCCGGCCTCGGTAAAATCAAACATCAACTCTTCGGTTTCGGAGTTGAAGATCTGCGTTCCGACGGGAACCCTGATCGTGATCGATTCGCCATCTTTTCCCGAGCGATTCGACCCCTCGCCATGGTGACCGCGTTCGGCTTTATGTTCCGGATTATAACGAAGATGAAGCAGTGTATTGAGGCCTTCGTCGCACGCGAGCCAAACGTCTCCACCGACACCTCCGTCACCGCCGGACGGTCCGCCCCGGGGAACAAACTTCTCGCGGCGAAACGCTGTCACGCCATTTCCTCCGTCGCCGGCCTTGATCTTGATCTTTACTCGATCTATGAACACGTTTCGATTCTACACAACTTGGAACACAGAGGGATAGTTGCCGATTTTCGGTCAGCTTCGGAAACGGCACCAGCGTCGCGACCCGAAAATGTGCATTTGTCCGCGAAGAGCGCAAACAAAAGCGTCGATCTGATTGCTCAAATCGACGCCCTTGATTCCTTAGTGAGCACCGAAGTGCCCGAAAGGGTTTGCGGTTCCAGCATGCACACGCTAAAACCGCGTTTTTTGTATTCCGAAGGAGCTCTGCGGGGAGCCGTCTCCGGTCAACACCCAATTTGCTTTCACAATTTGCTGCATCCGAAGATGCATGGTGCCGTTAGGTTTTTGTTGTGGTGGCTTTTCCTCCACCGCCGGTTACGTGCCCGGCAACGAGGCTCAAAGTCTTTCGACCAAGAGCGGCGTAGCACCCGATCGGTTGATCATTTCCGAGGGGCGTTACTCGTTTTTATCCGAGTAACAGGAAATGTCTTTCGACAATTCCCGCAAGCCTTTCGGCTTCGACCCTGGCGTTTGAGTAGCGGCTTTCCGCTCCTTCTACTCTCAAACGAATGCGTCACCGCGTTCGTTCCATCTCCAGATGCCGGTCAAAATGCCCGTAAGCAATCTCGACTGTGTAATGGATTCTACACGCGTAATTTTTACTGTCAAGTATAAAATACTTGAGCTTTCGCCCTTATTTTACCGAGCTATTGTGGAAATTTTGTGGAAAAGATATTAGACGTGTTTGTGGAAAATTTGTGGAAAACGAAACAACTCATTTCGCTGTTTGGTATTGATTGGACGCTCGATATTGAACACATCTTGAACGATGTCAGAAGAGCTAATGTTTGGCTCGTGAAGATAGTAAATTATTTGCGATTCTCGAAAAAGAATTTTCGTTTTCGAGGAGATCTAAAAGAAAAAAAGCACACATCGCATGATGTGCGCTTTTATTCAAGTTGGAACTTTTCTATGCGGTTTGAACCGGAAGCTCAGCTGCTCCTGCGGCGTAGACGCTGATGAACTTTCCTCTCCTGCCCTTGTCTTCGAATTTCACAAAGCCTTCGATCAGGGAGAAGAGCGTATCGTCCTTGCCTCGGCCAACATTATTGCCCGGCTTCCATTTTGTACCACGCTGTCTCGCCAAAATATTGCCGCCAAGCACATGTTCGCCGCCGAACTTCTTGAGACCGAGCCGCTGTGCGTTTGAGTCGCGACCGTTCCTGGATGAACCTACACCTTTTTTATGAGCCATTTCTAATTGTCGGTCGCAGGCCGATTACGATCGCCCCGACCTTACTCCTAAATCTTTTCTATCTTGATCTCAGTATAACCTTGCCGATGACCTTGCTTTCGCTTGTACTGTTTGCGGCGCTTTTTCTTAAAGACGATGATTTTGTCGCCACGGCCGTGGCCAACCACAGTAGCCTTGACCGTGCCGGCTCCGATCTTTGCGTCTTTCCCGGTTCCGACGACCAAAGTCTCCACGTCAACTTTCGATCCTTCTTTTCCTTCGATGGTCGGAATGCGAAGCGTCTGGCCACCTTCGACGGCGAATTGCTTGCCGCCGGTTCTAATAATTGCGTAACTCATCTCGTTTTATCTCCGAGGCCCCCGGAACAGAATTAGCCCAGTAGCCGAAAAGCTGAAATTATACGGAAAACACTAGCCAAGGTCAAACTCACTGAGTGGTGGCGAAAACACCCACCCGGACAAACGGTCTGGACAGGCGTGCTATCATTTACCTGTTTTTCTCAGTACACACCACAAACGGAGGTATAATGGACATCTTCGACGACGATTCCGCTCGGCATGTCACGCGAACGAGCGTTCTGCACGCCGCCGACTGGTTTTTCTGGCTGGCGATCCTTTCAGTGATCAATTCCTTGATCGTTTTTTACTACCAGATTCCGAACACTCCGATCGCTCTTGGTCTGACGCAATGGGTTGACGGCACGACGAGCGGTTTTAACGCCACCATGTCGAGCAGCGCTCTTATTACGAATATTCTGATCGCCGGAATGCTTGCCGCGTTTGGCTTGATGGCTCGCCGGGGAAGCGACATTGCCTTTGTAGTAGGGATATTTCTTTATGTGATCGACGCATTTTTGGCGATCGGGCTGCGAGACGTTTTTGGTTTTGGCGTCCACCTTCTGGCCCTCTTCTTTTTAGTCAAGGGCTTGCTGGCGAGCCGGCATATCCGGGAAAACGCAGTATCGATCTAGACAAGGCTATACAGCGGACGGGTCCCGAACGGTAGCTATGAAAGGCAGATTTCGGTAGCGGCCGGCGGCGTCAAGCCCGTATCCGACCAAAAATCTGTTTGGTACCACAAAACCCGTGTAATCGATCTTGAGCTCCGTCTTTATTCGCGGATCGGGCTTGTCCAAAAATGTCGCGAGCTTGATCGAATTAGCCCCGCGAGAACTCAGGATCTCGAGCAGCCTCGAGAGGGTCAGTCCGGTATCGACAATGTCCTCGACCACGATAACGTCCTTGTCGCGGATGGGGTTGCTCAGGTCTTTGAGGATCTCGACATCGCCGGTTGAAACGGTTCCGTCCTTATAGCTTGAAACCGACATGAAATCGATCGTCAATTGAAGATCGATCACTCGCATCAGATCGGCAAGAAAAACGCACGATCCTTTCAATACGCTAACAAGCACAAGATCGCGGTCGCGATACTCGCGGGTGATCTGTTCGCCAAGCTCGGCTATTCGATCCTGTATCTGACTCTCGCTGTAGAGGAGCTCCAGATTGGGATTTGTGAATTCAGTAGCGTCTATTTTTGCTGATTCGGCTGACATAATTTCTTTGGTTCGAATGGACGGTTTTAGAAATACTATTCAAACAATTTATAATTTACAAGCGGCCGATGCCGCTGCTCTTAGTGAATCGAAATTATGGCCGATCAATCAGATGAGACACGTGAACGCGTCCGCGCGTTAGTCCGTCAGGTCCTCGAAACAGTGCCTGTTGAGGACGAGCCCGCTTCAAGTGACAAAGCACCGGAACACGTCGTTGTAAACTCTCTCCGCGAAAAGAGTGAACGAGAGTACGATCGCGACGAGTCGGCAAAGTCACTGATCACGGAAGATGACCTGCGTGGGCTGGATTTTGGCTCGCGCGTTCGTATCTCGGAAACTGCGAAATTCACACCGCTTGCTTCAGACATCGTCAATGAAAAGGGAATCATTCTGCTCCGAAAAAAATCGCGAACCGAGGGTTTGAAAGTCCATTCGGTTGGTATCGGTGCGGATCACGGCGGGTATCCGCTTAAAGAGCATCTCAAGATCTTTCTTGAACAGCTCGGGATGCAGGTCCGCGACTTTGGAACAAACTCGACCGACGCAGTCGATTATCCTGACTTTGCTCACGCGGTCGCGAGCTCGGTCGCCGCCAAACATGTCGATGTCGGCATCGTGATCGACGGAGCCGGAATCGGGAGTGCAATGGCGGCAAACAAGGTCTCGGGCGTTCGGGCTGCGGCGTGTTATTCGGCCACGCTTGCGCGAAACTCGCGTGAGCACAACGGAGCTAATGTCCTTACGCTCGGCAGTGGGCAAAATTCGTTTGACGAGGTGAAGGAGATCGTACGGGCCTTTGTTACAACCGAGATAACTGAGGTACGTCACAAGCGTCGCGTCACCAAGATCGACGCCATCGAAAAGGAATACAAAAGGTGATAACATCGGCATCCGGTTTATGAACAATAACGGAAATTACGAACGTCTTGTTGATCAGATAACTGATCTTGTTCTCGCGAAGATCGACGGTGACGATTATTCTCCGACATTTTGCAGCGCCGACGTCCAAAGGATCGTCGATGCAGGTGCCGAGCGGATCGGCATCGTCCTCGGGGAAACCGCGACGGCTCACGACTGGGCGAGCCTGATCGACCATACGCTCTTGAAACCGGAGGCGAGCGAATCTGACATTCGAAGACTTTGCGATGAAGCTGCGAAATTCGGCTTCGCGTCCGTTTGTGTCAATCCCAGCTGGGTTAAAAGGTCGGCCGAATTTCTCCGCGGAACCGGTGTCCCCGTCTGTACTGTGATCGGCTTTCCCCTAGGAGCTACGTTGCCGGACGTAAAGGCTTACGAGGCTCGGCGTTCGATCTTCAATGGCGCCAAAGAGGTCGACATGGTGATCAATATTGGTTTGTTGAAATCCGGTGACGACTGCGCGGTTGAAGACGACATACGTGCGGTTGCTGATGCCGCACACGAGAATCGTGTGCTATGCAAAGTAATAATCGAGACGGCGCTCCTTACCGATGAGGAAAAGGTCCGAGCGTGTCTTGCCGCCAAGAACGCCGGTGCAGACTTTGTAAAAACGTCGACTGGTTTTTCGAAAGGTGGGGCAACGGTTGACGATATTGCCCTCATGCGTCGAACGGTGGGAAGCGCGCTTGGCGTTAAGGCTTCGGGAGGCGTGAAGGGAATTGACGATGCCCGAGCGATGTTCGAAGCCGGTGCGACGCGGATCGGTGCGTCGGTCGGCGTGAAGATCGCTCAGGAAGCCGAAGGAATCAAGACCGCTCCGTCAGCTGCGTCCTACTAAGAAAAAGCACCCGCAGTCGCGGGTGCTTCCTCACGGAAAAACTTAAATCAAACTAGGTCCTATCGGACAGGGTCTCTCAGGGTGAAGTTGTAAACGATCTGAGCTTTCGCTTTGATCGGCCGATTGTTGAACATGGCGGGCTTGAACTTCGATCTTTTTGCGGCGTCTTCAGCCGCCGAACGCAGCATTTGATGTCCGGAAGAGGCTTTCGCCAAAACGACCTCGCCGTTTTCATCCAACTCCAGGTCGACGACAACTTTGCCTTCAACGAGAGATCTCTGGGCGATGACAGAATAGACTGGGGTCACCATTCTTACAGCATTCGCGGCAGAAACGGTTCCCATGTTTACAAATTCGGGCGGAGGCGGGGGAACGTTCTTGGCGGCCTCAGCCGCTGCCGCCGCCGCTGCCGCGTCCTGCAGCCTTTTTAGATTCGCTTTTGCCGAATCGTTTTCCGGATCCAAATCGATCGCCTTTTGATAATCACCCATCGCTTTACGGGTCTCACCAAGTCTCTCGTGCGAAACTCCGCGATTCAGAAAAGCCATCGAATCTTTGGGATTCAACTCCAGAGCCTTGTCGAAGTCCTTGACCGAAAGATCGTAGGATTTGAGATTGTAATGAGCCTTGCCGCGCCCCAGATAAGCGACGGCGCTGTCCGGTTTAATTTCGAGGGTCTTGTTGTAGTCGGCGAGCGCAAGACTGAAATCGCCTTTCCCGGCGTTCTGATCCGCTCGCGTTTGATAAAACGTAAAGTCTGGCGGCGTCGGCGTGGGAACGGGGGTCGCGACCGGTTTTATGACAGGCGCGGGAGGCTTTGCGGCCGCTATTTTTTGCCGGATCGCATCCAAAAGTGCCGGCGAAGCACCGGTTGTTTCCAGTTCCTTTTCGATCTCTGGGGTCATGGCAAACGTCACGCCGCGTTGGCGAACGGCTTCGGTCAGTATCGTGTTTCGTTCTGCCAGGGTTGCCTTTTTCGAACGCAGGCCGATCAAAAGATCAGCGAGACTCAACTGCGGCGTTTGGGCCCGGACCGACGATCCGAGCAACAAAACAACTGACACAATTACGGCGAGGACGGGAGTCCAGGAGAGTTTATTCGGGGCGTTGTTGGCGAGTTTCATAGCGTTGTTTTTGAGAGGGGGCGGGTTATTAGTGCTGTGAGCTAACTGCCTCATATGCTCGGCTGTTAGTTATCGTTGATGAGGTCGTCGACCGTTACCTTTTTCTTGTCTGCTTGGGGTTTGGCGGCGTCGGCCTTCTTAGCTTTTGGCGTCGGTCCTGTCTTAACTGCGGCCGACTTGGGATCGATCGAAGTTTCTGACGTCGCGGAATCGCTTTCCGACGGTGACGAAACGTTCGTTGTGTCCGCGGGTAAATTCGACTCCACGGGATTTGGGGGAGCTACTTGAACTGCGGGTGCGGCCTCCAGCTTGGTAGGCTCGGACGACCCGGACATCATGAACCATCCACCGATGGCGAGCATGACAACCAGTCCAATTGCCCCGGCAATAGCCGGCACCGGCAACGAGAACCCTGCCTTTTCGGGAATGGTAAATATATCCTCAGATTCTTCGTTGTCGCTCGCTTGCAGCAGTAAGGATTCATTGCTTTGAGGACCGAGATCGATCGGGGCGTCCAGAACCAGAACATCCTCGGCCCCCATCTTCTCTGCAGCCGAGATATGCTTGTCCGATTCTGCACCTGCAGCGTCGGCTTCTTCCAACTCTCGCAAGACAGCCGCAAGATCGTCTTCCTCAACCGCCGGTGTATCGCGGAAAGCCACTACCTCTGCCGCCACGGGAATTTCAAGCAGGTTGTCCTCGGGTAGCTTCGATGTACTCGCGACCGCCTGCGCAGCACGCTCCGTTTCTTTCTTTTCGCGGAGTAACCGTTCCGATTCGGCGGCACGCTCGGCCTCGAGACGCTGTTCTTCCGCTTCGCGAAGCTGTCGCTCCATGAGCTCTTTTTGTAACTGCTGTTCCGCCTCGGCTTCGCGTCGAGCATCTTCAGCTTCTGCCTCGAGGAGCTTCTGTTCGGCTACGTGCTCGCGGCGCTTTTGTTCTGCGATGTCATCGGTCGACGGTTCGCTTTCGGACCTTGCCGCCAGCCGACCCCTTTCGGCGGCTTCTTCCTGCGCGCGATTTTCCTCATCTTCGCGTTCCTGGACACGCGTGATCGCCGTCTTTAATACCTGACGCATGATGACCGCAGAGTCGTATCGGTTTTCGCGTTTGATCTCCAAGGCCTTCATGAGGACATCGGAGATCTCAGCGGGAATTTCCGAATCGACCTTTGTCGGCTCGCGCAGCGGATCAAGCTTGCCCTCCAGTATCTCGATCGATCTTTCGATCGGGTCAACGGGTTCCACGCCCGTGATCAGGAAATATAGAGTTGCACCCAGCGAGTAAATGTCGCTGCGCTCGTCCAGCGGCTGTTTGAGAATTCTCTCGGATCGGTCGTCGTAGCTATTCGTTATTACTTTCTGGGATGCGGGATCTAGACCGGGCCATATCTGCTCCATGGGTGAGTAGTAAAGATCGTCGCCCTCGGTCGACGGGGTGGAAGAAAACTCCGGGTCGGAGCCATCCTCAACACCAACACCGATGAGTTTGATTTTTCCGGAAGGATGCAGTTTGACGTTCGAGGGGGCGATATTGCGGTGAATTATCGACGGCTTTCGCGAATGTAAATAGTGAAGAGCGTCGAGCAACTCGTCCGCCCAATTGGTGACTTCGACGACAGAGAAAGGGTTTTTTCTCACTGCGAGCAGTTCGCCGAGATTTTCGCCTTCAATAGCTTCCATTACGATATATTGGCGGTCGATCTCCGAGAAAAAATCGTGAACGTGGAGCAAAGACTCGTGCTCGATCTCGGTTAGCGCTTTGGCATGGTTTGCAAACGCGAGCTGCAGCGATTCGCGCTGCGACACGGTCGT
>JBBKXD010000374.1:0-6005 GCA_037969295.1 Pyrinomonadaceae bacterium
GATCGGCAGTGTTTTTCGGCGTGTCCCTCGTAGAATCCGTCACTAGAATCTATACATTTGTAGAGTATGGCCGCCTTTTCCTCGTTTCGTATCTGCATTGCGAGAATGCCGCCCTGTTCCTTCAGCCAATCACAGACAAGCCCGATCATATAGATCCCCCAAGTGTTGGGCGTGTTCGCGAGCGAACCGTTTTCAGCGATGTTCCGATAATCGAGGAGCGCGTGCTGATTCACCGGAACCCGATCGAGCATGTCATCGCGGATGATCACTATGGTCACACCGCTCGGGCCAATGTTCTTTTGCGCCCCGGCATAAACTAATGCGTATTTTTCGAGGTCGAACGGTTTCGAGAGAATATTAGAAGACCCATCGCAGACGACAGGAATGCCGCCGGCGTCCAACTCGTATTTAAATTCGACGCCGTCGATAGTTTCGTTCGAAGTGTAGTGAACATATGCTGCATCCGGCGAGAACCGCAGCTCGGACTGATCCGGCACCGAGCGGTATCCGTTTTCCGCTCCCGAATACATGACTCGGACAGCACCGCACCGCTCAGCTTCGGTGACCGCCCTGTTTCCCCAATAGCCCGTCACGATGTAGTCGGCGGTTTGGCCGGCTTGCAAAAAGTTCATGGGTACCATCGAAAACTGGAATGCCGCTCCGCCTTGAAGAAACAATATCTTGAAGTTGTCCGGTGCGGAAAGGAGTTCGCGCAGGCCGCGTTCGGCTCCGGCCAGAATGTCCGCAAAGTGCATTGAGCGATGGCTCATTTCCATTACGCTCATACCGCTTCCGCGCGTCGACAGGAATTCCTCCCGTGCCCGCTCTAACACGGGTAAAGGCATGGTCGCGGGGCCGGAACTAAAGTTGTAAATGCGATCCACGTTCGTAGTTATCGTCAATACGGGCCTCAGCTGAAAAATTTAAGTTAACACACCGTTCTAAGAAGGTGAATTGGCATACGCTTCGCCGCCCGGGTCGATCGGTAGCGACACTTCAAATTTAATTGCTTTTCAGGTTAGAATGTTGAAATTCCATAAAACGCTTATGGCGATAAAAGCATCTCAGGATCGGTTTTGACCCTATTATCTGTCCTCGGAGGGACCACACAATGTTTCGGAAAGATTATTTGAAGGTATTTATAACAGTACTCGTGCTTCTCGTTGGCGGCACGTCGGCTTTTGCTCAAAACGCACCGGTTCGCGGCACGGTAAAGCTGCAAAAGGGCGACGGAACGGTCGTTCCTGTAGTCGGGGCGATTGTCGAAGCCTTTCGAACCGATATCGACCGCGGAAAGATGCCCGAGGCGAAGACGAATAAGCGAGGCGAGTTTAGTTTTGTCGGGTTTCCTCTCGGTCAGAGATTCGTGCTTTCGGTGAGCGGTCCGGGTATCGGCCCGCGGATTCAGACGGATGTAAAAGCCGGTTCGGAGAACATCGAATTCATTGTCAACGAAGGTGACGGCCGCAGGTTGACCGAGGTTGAAGCTCGAGAGGCAGCAAAAGGCGCAGCGAGTGCTCCGGCCACGGCCACTGGGGGCTCATCCGAGGCCGATAAAAAGGCCCAGGCCGAACTTGCGGCAAAGAACGCCGAGATAACTAAAAAGAACACGAAGATCCAAAGCGATGACGAAACGGCGCGCCGCGCGAACCAGGAAGGCCGCGCTGCCCTCGATGCAAAAAATTATGATCTGGCGATCTCGAAATTTGACGAGGGTATAACCGCGGTGCCCGATTATATCGGAAGCACACCCATCCTGCTGGCCGGTAAGGTAGTCGCCTTAAAGGGGCGAGGATTTGATTTTTACGTTAAAGGAGCGACGGCGACCGAGGCCTCCGCAAAACTGGAAAAATACGAGGCTGCGAAGAAAGAATTTCTGGCGGCGATTGCAGCTTCCTCTCAGGCCGCCGATATTGTGAAAAATGCGCCTGCAGCTACGGATCCCAAGGATCAGCAACTGCGGAAGTCTATTATGATCGACCTCTACACCAACACGATCGAAGTTCATCGTTTGATGGCGGTCTCACAGGTCGATACGACCCATACAGCGGAGGCCGAAGCCTTGATAAACGAGTACCTTGCACTGGAAACCGATGCGGCGAAAAAGAGCAAGATGCAGACAACACTCGGCGACATCATGCGTTCGGCGAGCGAGTTCGACAAGGCTGCTGCCGCCTATCGCGGCGTCCTCGAGACCAGTCCGGACAATACGGAAGTGATGGCCTCGCTCGGACTTACTCTCGTCGCTCAAGGTTTTGCCTCTACACCGCAAAACCGCGACCAGCTGCAGGAAGGCTTGAACTACATGCAGAAGTACGCCGACACTGTTTCGATACTACCTACCGATAGCCCAACCGTTCAGGAGTTTAAGAGGAGTGTCAAAGACACAGTCGAGTATTTGAAGAATGAAGAAAAGCTGAAAGCTCAACCAACGAAAACGGCTGGTCCGAAAAAGAAGAGCTAGCCGGGTTTGAATTAGATATCACATGCCGTGCTTGGTAGAATTTGTGCCGGGCACGGCTTTTTATATGGATATACAAATACGCAAATCGACACCGGACGAAGTCCCCGCCATCGTACGACTCATGCGCGATTTTGCGGAATACGAAAAACTCGGCGACTATTGCGAGATCACCGAGCAGCGGCTCTTCGACGTGATGTTCGGCACCGAAGCGTTCGTCGAAGGACTGGTCGCTTTTCACGACAATGAGCCCGTCGCTTACGCAATGTTCTATCCATACTTTGCAAGCTTCCGCGGACAGTGCGGCTATTATCTCGAGGACATCTTTGTCGCCGAAGATTTTCGCCGCAACGGGCTCGGTGAAGCGATGGTCAAGATAGTCGCAAAGCTTGCCAAACAGCGCGGGTACGAGCGGATCGATTTCCAGGTGCTGGAATGGAACGCACCCGCCGTCAAGTTCTACGAAAAGCTCGGAGCCATCCGGGACGATTCCGAAAGGCACTTCAAATTTATCGACAATTCCTTCGCTTCTCTTATTTCGTGATCAGCGCCACCCGCCCTGATTCTAGTTCAGAAGTTCTTGTCACAATTCTATTTCCTCCGGTGTTCTCATTCTGTAACGCATTTACTTGCATATAGAAAAATATTCTTGTCGGAGGTTTGGTTATGTCCAGGAGTTTGGCTCTTCGCCTGTTCGGCTTAGCGTTTGTGATATTTGTCATCGGTTCGTATGTAATCGTCGCCCAGAATCCAATATCGGGTGACTGGCGCGGCGATATTAAAGACGAGAATTCGGAGAAGATCCATCTCCCGTTCGAAATCCGGACCGAGAAGGGAGGCAGAAACCAACACGGTTCCGGCTTTGCCTATGCGGATCTTCAGGGTCTGACGCGCGAACAAGCGCAGAATGGAAGGGTCAGTTTCAGCCTCGCACGCGAAGCGGGCACCATCCAGTGCGACGGTTCGTTCGTCAACGGAAAAGGTTCGGGCACGTTTAGATTTACGCCAAATTATTCATTCGCCGACGCCATGAGATCGCGTGGCTTTGACTTCTCCAAGTCTTCGAAACACGGACAAGAAGATCTGGACATGAGGTTGTTTACAGCAACGACACTGAATGTGACCATCGCTTTCGCCGACGATCTGAAATCGGCAAACCTCGGCCCGGTCGACGTCGATGATCTTTTCAAAGCCGTGATCTTCAAGATCACTCCGCAATACATGGCGGAGATGCAGGCCACCGGTTTTCCGGATCTTGGAATGGATGAGCTCGTAAAAGGGCGTATTTTCAAGATCGATGCAGATTATGTAAGGCGGGTCCGTGAGATGGGCTTTGCCTCAGAGGATTTCGAAGGCTTGGTTAAATTCCGCATATTCGGTATTACCGCCGAACGCTCTCGCACCTAATTGATCGGAAAACGAAACGGGCGCAGGCCTAATCCGAAGAACGGCCCGACCATATAAGAGCTTAGAATTCTTAATAATAGTGCGCGCCGCACGGGAACCTGGCGGGCTTTGTGAACTACCGAGACTGGCCCCCTACCGTAAAATCTGGTTTAAACACTTTGCTCAGGCGGGCTGCGGGCGCCTAGAATAAAACCAAGAGGTTCGACAAGGGGTTATGAAAAAAAGGGTGCTGGTCGTCGAGGATTACGAAGATACTCGCGTGTTATTGAAGTTCATGGTCGAGAAGTTCGGTTACTCGGTGATCGAGGCCTCGGGCCCGTATGAGGCGATCGACAAAGCCGCAGAGTTTTTGCCCGACCTTATCCTGATGGATATCGGCATGCCTCTCCTCGACGGATTGTCCGTCGCCCAACTTCTTCACGATAAGAAAACCAATCACCTCGTTCCGATCATCGCGGTTACAGCGTTCAGCGACATAAAGGCAGAGGCTTTGAAGGCGGGTTGCTCCGATGTGATATATAAACCGGTGAGGCCTGATCAGTTAAGAGAGATGTTGGACCGATACATCGCACAAGCGTAAGGTCTGGCTACTCGAACTGTTTTCGAAATTCCTCAAAGGTCTCACGAAGCGACGCAAAATCGCTTCGAAGTTTTTCGCATTCGGCTTCCAGGGTTTCGATTCGATCAGTCTTAGCGCTCGATGGCCCTACGGGGCTTTCACGAACAGTCGCCGAGGCCTGCCCACTTACTTCGCCGCTCAATAAGTGAGCGTAGCGCGCTTCTTTCTGCCCGGGCTGCCGTTCAAGCTTCGCGACAAGCGGGTCGTCACGACGGATCAAGCCATCGAGAGTTTCCTGAACTTCTCCCAGACCCGCGAATTCGTGTAGCCTTCCCGTTCGCTCGCGCAGCTCACCGATCGTTTGCGGCCCTCGAAGCAATAGAACCGCGACGATCGCTACGCCGGCCGCGTCAAGCTCATAGACGCTCGGCAGCATGTGCTTGTATTTCACAGCCCGGCTGCCGGTACCGTAGTAGAGGTAAACAAGATTCTTGTCCCGCAGGCTATCCACCGCTCCCATAAGTGTCGTCTCGTCGTACGACACGACAGGGTCGCGATTGCTTTTTTGATTGCAGGCGGCTGTCAGGGCGTTCAGCGTGAGCGGATAGTATTCCGGCGTGGTCAGTTGTTTTTCGACGAGGCTGCCGAGTACACGAGCTTCGACATCGGTAATTGGATCGAGCATAAAGTTCGCGATTAGAGTAATACACTTTCTGACCTTTTGCAGAAACCCGAGCGAAGGCGGCGTGAAGCCCCGTGTGCTTTGTCCTTTGAGGTGAAATCGTCCGCTCGAGCGGCTAATATCTTCTGAGTGAATATTCTTGTCGCCCGCACAACCGAAGAGATCGAACTCGCGTATTCGCGTCTTTGCGGAGCCGATGTGCTCGGATGCGACACGGAAACGTCCGCGCTGAATCCGAAATACGGAAAACTTTTCTCGGTTCAATTTTCGGATGGCGAATTTAACGTCCTCGTTCCGATGAGCGAAGGAATCGCCCTCGGACGGCTGATCGACCTTTTGGGGGACGAGCGTATCGTCAAGATCTTTCACAATTCAAAATTCGACCTGGATTTTCTGAACGCGGTCGGCGTTGAAGTCAAAAACGTTTTCGACACGATGCTTGCCGAACGCGTTCTGACGCGCGGAGCGAATCAATCGGCTTCGCTTGCCGAAACGCTTTATCGTTACTTCGCGGTCGATCTTGAAAAATCTCACCGATCTAAATTCAATAGGGCGTGGGACGGGATCTGGACCGAAGAGCTGGTTGAATATGCGCTGTCGGACGTGGTGCATCTGCCGTTATTGATGCGGGAGCAATCCTTGTGGCTCGAGAAGTTGGGTCTGATCGAGGAATATGCGCGGACGGTAAGCGGTAAGCTGTGAGCTGTGAGCTGTGAGCTATGAGCTATGAGCTGTGAGCAGTAACCAGTAAGCAGAAAGCAGAAAGCAGTAAGCAGAAAGCAGGAAGCAGTGAGCGGAAACGAACAACAGTTCACAGTTCACAGTTCACAACTCACACTTCATTCTTACCAGCGATGATACGCCGGGTGTCCTTCCTTGACGGCGACAAAAGTTCC
>JBBKXD010000375.1:0-2747 GCA_037969295.1 Pyrinomonadaceae bacterium
GTCTCACCTATTCCGACGGCGTCCGAAAGTTCGCGGAACAACAGCGGATCGGTCTGGCGGTACAGTGAAACTGGTTCTTCCTGAAAGTTAGTCACTGCGATATCGAGTCGGCCGTTCGCGTCGGTGTCGGACATATCCGCTCCCATCGATCCTTCCTCCTGACCCATCTCGCTGTATGCGACGCCGGCCGTCGGAGCCGCGTCACGAAACTTGCCCGCGTCGTTTATCCAAAGCATGTTCGCGTCGGAATCGTTTGCGATGTAAACGTCCTGATCGCCGTCGGTATCGATATCTCCGATCGCGAGGGCGAGCCCGTTACCGGCAACTTTCGAGATGCCGACGGCCTCGCCGACCGATCTGAACTTACCCGTGCCGTCGTTTTGCCAGAGCTGGTCGGGAACGGCGGTGTAATAAAGCGGCGTCGAATAGATCAGCATGCGGTTACGGTAGACCTTGTGCGGATTCGACGTGGTGAAATCGACGTATCGAGCGACATAGAGGTCGAGATCACCGTCGGAATCGTAATCGAAAAATCCCGCACTCGTCGCCCATTTTCCGTCGGACACGAGGCCCGCTGCCTTGGTAATATCCACAAAGCCCGTACCTGTGTTTTTGAGGAGGCGATTGTCGCCTTCAAACGTCGTCAAAAAGACATCCGTCCAACCGTCGTTATCGATGTCCCCGACCGCCACGCCTTGTCCGTATCCATTCGACGTCAGACTCCACTCTTCTGTTTTGTCGGCGAACGTGCCGTCACCGTTATTTATATACAGCTTGTTCTCAGCTCCGGACGGACGAGAGGCGGTGCCGAGCGCTCCACTGTTTACAAGTATGATATCGGGTGCACCATCGCGGTTGAGATCGGTGACGGCGACACCGCTGCCCATGATCTCGGGCAGCCATTTCGTTTGAGTACGGGTGGGAATGTGTACAAAGTCGATACCCGCATCTTTCGTCGCATCGACGAAGTTTAATTTTTGACCGTCATCCGCGGACGGCGGCCGGGACTGATCCGGCGTGCAGGCGATCAGGAACGAGAGCATGAAAGTCAGTAACAAGTGTCGCGACAATCTCATTTTTGTTGTTGAAGGCCTCGGGCGGCTTCCAAAGCCTTGTTTGCCTCGGCCTCATTACCAAGAGCCTTTTGGGATTCGAAAATATATTGGTATAAAACGGATTTCTGCGGGCCGTCCGCGCCCGGCATCATTTCATTCGCCAGAGCTATAACCTCAGGATAATTCTTGTTTTTCCAGGCTGCTTCAAGCTGATATATCTGACCCACGCGGCGGCTTGCCGCAAAGGTCGACGCGGCGGACATTTCGTATTGCTCTTTGGCTTTCGCACGATGTATTTTTGAAAGTTCTTCATTGCCCGCCTGTGAATAGGCCCGGCTGAGAGCGTTGTGCGCCGCAGAACTTTTCGGGTTGAGCTCGACGGCCTGTTTCAGGATCTCAATAGCACGTGGAATGTTCTTCTCCCGCAGATAGATCAATCCCCGGAGTGTTATCTCGTCAACCTTTTTCTCCGATACGATCCCTTCCCAAACACTATCCAGATGCTCGGCCGCTTTTTCCGGCTCGTCCAGATGGAAATATGCAAATGCAAGCATACCGCGCCTTGCGACACTTCCCGGCTCCGCTTCCACCAATGGCTCAAGGACAGCCGCCATATCACGATATTTTCCGAGCTTGCCATATGACTGAGCAAGCACGAGTTTCTCGTCCGCGGTAAGCTGCTCAAACGGAATGGTGGAAAAGTCCCGTTCAATTTCTGTCCAGTTGCCGCGGAGCATTAGCGCCTGGCGGTACGTCTGCTTCGTTTCGTTCGCTTGTGGGTACCTGGCATTGATCGTCCGCAGGATCTCGAAATCCTCATTCGGGAGCGTGCCGGTCGCATCCATAGATGTTTTGATCCGCCGCAAATTCTCAAACGCAACGGAATCCGCCCGCAGACGCTCCGATTCTCCACCCGCATCATTCGTGCAGGCGGTAAAAAGGGCGAAACATAATAAGATCTGAAGAAAAACGGCGCCGGCGCGCATTGAAGAAGAGGACATTGTCATAAAAGTAACCAATTCAAGTCCGTGTTTCAACGGACGACAGCTATTTCGAAACCGAAATCTCTTTTTCCTCTCTACGGATAGTCGTTTTAGTCCGCGCCCGGATGCCAAGTTTGCGTGGGCAAATCAAAAAACCGACAATCGTGGTTATGGCGTCTTTCCCAACACGATACATTCTTGAAGTCACGGTTTTCGTCTGCGGAGCTCTCGTAATGATCTACGAGATCATCGGCTCACGAATCGTATCGCCGTTCATCGGAACCTCAACATATGTGTGGACGAGCCTGATCGGCGTGATCCTCGGAAGCCTTAGTCTCGGATACTGGCTCGGCGGACGGATGGCGGATAAGAGGCCGGACGTGAAAGTCCTTGCTATCGCAATTTTTCTCGCCGGCGGTTCGGTGTCAATTACTATTCTCATCAAAGACGTGATACTCGCGGCGGTCGCGGCCGCACCAACCGGTCTGGAGATCAAGTCTGTTCTGGCCGCGCTTTTGCTATTCGCTCCCGCAAGCGTCGCCCTTGGTTTCGTCACGCCATACGCGATCCGTTTGAAAATGCGAGCGGTGAGCGATTCGGGCAAGACAGTCGGCCGGCTCTACGCTCTATCGACGATCGGAAGTATCGTCGGAACATTCGCGGCCGGCTTTTTCCTGATCCCCTTTGTCGGCAGTAATCGCACACTGTA
>JBBKXD010000376.1:0-3133 GCA_037969295.1 Pyrinomonadaceae bacterium
AAAAGGGGAAACTAAAGTTCGGTTCCACGCCGCGCAGGGTCTGGCGGCACATCTCGGTATCTTGATCGTGACGAGTGTCCTCGGTCTGGTCGGCGGCCTCGCGGATCTCGGCGGCCTTATCTTCTCGATCGTCACGACGATCATGCTGATCATCTTTGCGATCAAGGCATGGAAGGGCAAACCAGTCCACATCGAATCGGTAGATGATCTAACGAACTGGCTCGAGGAAAAGATCGGGCCGCTGAAATCCTGAAAATATCAGGCCGCAAACTTCTGATCCACCTTCCCCAAGACTTCCTTCAGCATCCCCGCGTATTCCAGGATCGCCTGTTCGCCGTCTCCAGTGAATACCGAACCATGCATTGTCGCGACCGTCGTCGGCTTCAGAGCCGCGATCCGTCTCAGCGTCGCGTCGGTGTCGACAGCGTAAGGAAGGTAACCTGCAAGTGGCCCGGCTTGCATTTCAAGCAACGTCTGCCTCGCACGATCGGTAACGCTGTTCGAAGTGAGCGGTTCGACATCACCGTTTTGGTGGAGAATATCGGAACTGAAGAGAAGCCCGGTCGTCGTATCAAAAAGCAATCCTGCCTCCCAGTTGTGCGGGACATGCGGCGTTTGCAGAAAGCGAAAAGTATGCGAGCCGGTCGAAAACTCTTCGCCATCTACCATTCCCTTTGCCGGATTTTTCGGAGCGAAATCGTCGACGCTAACCATCTTTCCAACCATGCTGCAAACGCCTGTCGACAGCGGTGCGGCGACATGCCACTCATTCAGTGAGCCACATTCGTCGGCTTCGAAATGGCTGAATCCAACCCATCGAATCGTAGACGGATCGAGGATCTTAGAGACCGCCTCGTGAACGATCGGAAACATCGCTTTCGGTCCGGTGTGGAACAGAAGCGGCTCGTCATCACGAACAAGAAACTGGCTGAATCCGAGTCCGAACTCAGGGATATAGGTCGATATCCGATATGTGTCGGGTGCTATTTCAGTAATTTTTGTCATATCTCAGTATCCCATTAAGAACGCGTGAATTCCTAAGGATTCGTATCACCGTCTAAAGAACATCCATCGGCGGTTGTGCAGTCTCAAACGTTCTGCTCTTTATCCAGGCGGTGATTACCAAGAATATTGCAAGCACGATCAGCGACAGTGACACAACTCCGTTCACCAATCTGATGTCCAGTCCGATCGCCGTTGAAAAGTTCCCATAAACCATCGCACCGAGTGCCCACAAGGTGATCGTTAGAACAAACAGCATCGGGATCAGCGTGAAAGCGATACGCCGACGTGCCTTGTAGAGCCACGCGGTGATCGAGAGCAGAGTGAGCGCCGCGAGGAGCTGATTCGAAGCACCGAACAGGGTCCAGAACTCGACGTATGATCCGGGCGTCGCGAGGAAGATCAGCATGAACGGAAGCGCGACAGTGACAAGCGTTCCAATCAGTGCGCCAAGACGTCCGGGCATGCTGAAAAGCTCCTGCAGCAGATAGCGTCCAAGCCGCATCGTGACATCGAGCGTGTCAAAGACGAACGTCGAAAATGCCATCGCTCCGAACGTGATCGCGAATGAGAGATTCTCTTTCCCGATCACAAGAGTAAGAAAATTCCCGATACCGTTGCCGTATATCTTCCCGGCCGAAAGATTCTTGCCGTCGGCTCCGACCAGCGCGTCGCTCGTCGCGATCATCACCGTCACAAGCGCGATGAACGCAACGAAACCCTCGGCGAGCATTCCGCCGTAGCCAACCGGTTTTGCGTGCGTCTCTTTATCGATCTGTTTCGACGTCGTGCCAGAGCAGACGAGCCCGTGAAAGCCTGAGCACGCGCCGCAGGCGATCGTCACAAAAAGAAACGGGAACATCATCCCCGTCATTCCGCCCACGTCGAAGGATGTGAACGCCGGCTGCTGGATCGAATATCCACCGAAAAATATTCCGATCACGCCAACGATGATCGCGGTATAGAGAACGAACCCGCCGAGATAGCCGCGCGGCTGCAAAAGCGCCCAGACCGGCAACAATGAGGCGACAACGCAGTAGAGAAGGATGACGACGGCCCACGTTTGATGACCAAAGCTGAGGACGTGCGAATACTGCGTTCCAACATACGAGAGCGCGAATGTCGCGGGTACGAAGATTATTGTCGCGAGCCATAGTGGCGGTTTTAGAAATCGCTCGACCACTCCAAGCAGGATCGATAATCCGAGATAAAGAACGCTTGCGAGCGCGACGGCGCCGCCGGGATTGAATCGCGTCTCGCCGGCAAGCGCTTCGTCGCCCGCGACAAATGTTCCGGCCGTGATGTCTGTGAATGCCACGGTGACATACACGAGTGCTATCCAGATGAACGCCATCATGGCGCGGCCGGCACCGAGACCGAGTTGGTCTCGAGTGATCTCGGCGACGCTTTTTGCGCTGTGGCGAATCGAAGCCGTTAGTGTCGAGAAGTCGTGAACCGCTCCGATGAGGACGACGCCGAGCGCGATCCATAGAAGGCAAGGCAGCCAGCCAAATGCGAGGCACGCAATGATCGGCCCCGCGATTGGCCCCGCCGCGGCAATCGCCGAAAAATGCTGTCCGAACAGATAGAACGGCCGTGTCGGTACATAGTCTTCACCATCACTCAACTCGTGGGCCGGTGTCGGACGATCGTCGTCAAGCACGAACTGCTTTGAGATCCAACGCCCGTAGCCGAAATAGCCCAGGATCAGCCAGGCGAGAAATGCGACAGCGATAATTGTCAGCATAGGTTTTTAGAGGAGTAATTCGAAGCGGAATAAATTTACGATACTTTTCCGCCGTACGGCAACTATTCGGAGTAACTGAGAACTGATAGCTGATAACTGAAAAGTTTGGAGTTATCAGCCATCACTTATCAGTTCGGTTTTTCCGGAAAGAAAAAACCGCTAGAATTCGGAACATGGAATCACTTCAAGAAACTTACTCACCGGCCGGCATCTGTTTCGGCTGCGGTCCGAAGAATGAAAAAGGATTGCACATTCAAAGCTTTGTCGAGGGCGATGAGTTCGTCGCCGAATGGCGAGCTGAGCCGCATCATCAGGCGTTCCCCGGCGTGCTGAACGGCGGCATCATCGGAGCGCTGCTCGACTGTCATTCGAACTGGGCGGCCG
>JBBKXD010000377.1:0-4825 GCA_037969295.1 Pyrinomonadaceae bacterium
AGCTAAAAAAAGAGTTGTAGCGAGGAATACGAACTTCATTTGGGCAAACAATAACAAATCCGCTGGTTTGATTAGCAAAGCCGATGGCCGGTTGCTTCTTGTCAGAACCGGGAGCGGTAGCGACGGGGTTTCCCTTCGTTTAGTCTCGATTTCGTGGGGCGACCCGGTCGCTACCGCACCAGGTTCTGACATCTGCCACCATCACACAAGAATCAATTTCACGCCAGCAAACACTAAAACCACAGCCAGCACCCGCCGCAGCATCAGCGAATCGAACCGCTTAGCTCCTAGCGTCGAGCCTATCACGCCGCCGATGACCGCGGCCGCGATCCAGATCCACACGTCGGACGGAATGGCAACGACTTGCAAATAATTGCCGGCAAGGCCGGAGATCGAATTCACCAAAATGAACATCGCCGATACGCCGGCCGCGGTTTTTGTGTTCGACCAGTTCATTAATAAAAGGATCGGCGTCAGAAAAATTCCGCCGCCGACCCCAACGAGGCCGGACAGCAAACCGATCACCGCGCCGATCATCAAGGCGATCAAAATATTGGGTTCCTTGGTCTCTGCATCGGACCGAAGATTCCACGCCAATCGGATCGCGGCGACGACGAGGACGATCCCAAGAGCGATCTTGTACAAGGTCGTCGGCAGCGTCATCATTCCACCGATAAACGCGAATGGGATAGAGCTGGTAGCGAAGGGCCAGAATACACGCCAGGAAAAAAATCCTGCACGATAAAACTGGATCGTTGCGATCGTCGCGACGAAGACGTTGAGCACGAGCGCCGTCGGCCGCGTGATCTCGGGGGCGACGGCGAGCAGCGCCATCACGGCGAGATAGCCGGACGCACCGCCGTGGCCGACGGACGAGTAAAGAATCGCGACGACGAAGATCGCAAAAACGATCGCGAGCGGCGCGACGTCGAAGATATAAAAAGTTTGCTCCATCCGATTATAGATTTATGTTCAAATCCTTTGCGACTTTGCGTCTTTGCGGGAAACACTATCGATGAAATCGTCCCAATCCTCTAACGCTCGCTCGACCTGAATCACGTGCCGCTCGCGCTTGTTGCGATGCTTCTTCCGCAGTTCGACCGGCAGCGGCTCGAGCAAACCGAAGGTGATATTCACCGGCTGAAAGTTCTTCGTTTCCACATTCGAGACGTAACGGCACAAGGAGCCGATGGCGGATGTTAAGGGAGCGGTCAGCATCGGCTGCTGACGCAAAACGCGAACTGCGTTGATCCCCGCAAGCCAGCCCGTCGCGACCGACTCAACATATCCTTCGACACCCGTTATCTGCCCGGCAAAGAAGAGTCGCGGATTCTTTTTCGTCGATAGATCTTCGTTCAGGATCTTCGGCGAATTGATGAAGGTGTTGCGGTGAATCTGTCCAAACTGCAGAAACTCGGCATTCTCCAAACCCGGTATCAGGCGAAGCACGCGTTGCTGCTCGCCGTAGCGTAGATGATTTTGGAAACCGACCATGCCGTATGCATCGGCCATCAGATTTTCCTGTCTAAGCTGAACACATGCATAAGCCTCGTATCCGGTTTTCGGATCGGGCAGACCCTTCGGCTTCATCGGTCCGAATCGCAAGGTCTCAACCCCGCGACGCGCGATCTCTTCGATCGGGAGACAGCTTTCGAACCAGCGCGTTTCCTCAAATCGTTTCAGCGGCACCGACTTCGCGACAAGCAGCTCGTTGATAAACGTCTCGTACTGATCGCGGTCCATCGGGCAATTGATGTAATCGTCGCCGCCCTTACCGTAACGAGCCGCCTTGAAAGCGACGGACATATTGATCGAATCCGCCGCGACGATCGGTGCGATCGCATCGTAAAAATAAAGTTGATCGTCGCCGGTGAACTTCATGATCGACGTCGTCAGCGCCTCGCTGGTCAAAGGCCCGGTGGCAATCACGATTGCGGACCTGTCGATTGCGGAATGCGGATTGCGGATTGCGGATTGCGTTTCTCCATCTTTCGAAACTTTTTCCAGCGTTCCAGACGGTAAAGATTCAAAATCCGCATTCCGCAATCCGCATTCCGCAATCTCCTTCACTTCTTCCCTGACGATCTCAATATTCGGATGCTGCTCGATCTTCTCAGTAATAAACTCCGCGAACTTAATCCGATCAACCGACAGAGCCGAGCCTGCGGGGACGCGAGTGGCCTCTGCTGCTTCCATCACAAGCGACTTACCCCGTCGAAGCTCTTCCTTTAACAGATACGGTGCAGTTCCCGGCTCGTCGGTCTTTAGTGAGTTTGAGCATACGATCTCGGCAAGCTTGTCGGTCCTGTGTGCGGGCGTCTGCAGAACCGGACGCATTTCATATAACCGCACCGACGCTCCCATCTCGGCCGCTTGCCACGCGGCTTCAACCCCGGCCAGTCCACCGCCTATAACATTTACAACATTGCTCATGGTTCAGATTATAGACGGTATCGGAAACGGCGACGAAAGGCGTAACTGACCCCGCCCGGGAAACGTCTTATCACTAAACCGTCACAAAGCCCCCCGCTGTGGTGTTATCTTTTTGTGACGAAAAGGAGGACGCTCCGATGATCAAGTCAGTGCTTTGTATTCTGACCTTAACCGCCTTTGTTTTTTCCGTCTCCGGCCAACGACGTTCGCGCAATAGCCCGTCAGTGAAAAGCAACAAGGCTTCGAAACCCATTCAACCCTCTCCCGTTGATCCGTTTAGCATTCCACCGCCTCCGCCCGCCTCAAAGCCGACTCCCGAGCCGGAAGAGGAAGTCGTCCGCGTCGAGACAAACCTTGTGACGACTCCCGTATCGGTGCTTGATCGTAACGGCCGCTTTATTCCGGGACTCAGAAAAAGAGATTTCAAAATATTCGAGAACGGTGTGCCGCAGGCGATCACATATTTTCAATCATCCGAGCAGCCGTTCACCGTCGTGCTGATGATCGACACGAGTCCGTCAACGCGCTACCACATCGATGAGATCCATTACGCCGCGGTGACGTTCGTCAATCAACTTCGCCCCACGGACAAGGTGATGGTCATGTCGTTCGACAGCCGTCTGCGGATACTGTCCGAGCCGACGACCGAAAAGCAAAAGATCTTCGCCGCCATCTACAAAGCGCAGTTCGGGAGCGGAACCAGCCTCTACGATTCGATCGACTATGTGACCGAACTCGATCTGGTCAGAGCGTTGGGCCGCAAAGCGGTCGTCATATTTACCGACGGTGTCGACACGACATCGCGTCAGGCAAGTTTCGAAAGCACGGCCACAGCCGTCGAAGAAGTCGATGCGCTCTTCTACCCTATCCGTTACAACACGCAAAGGCCGAGGGGTGCGGCGGCGCAACTGTCTGGGATGCAGTTTCCCGCGGGAATCATGGTCCAGCTCGGTCGCGGGCAGACGGATGCCGAGTATCAGAAAGGCAAGACCTATCTGGAGATGCTGGCGACGAACAGCGGCGGGCGCATGTTTGAAGCGGACACGATCCCGAACCTCGAGGTCGCATTCGCCGGCGTCGCGGAAGAGCTGCGGCGTCAATATTCGATCGGCTATTACGCATCCGAGGACGGTGAACCGGGTGACAGGAAAAAGATAAAGATCCAGGTTGTTCGACCGCCGCAAGCCGTAGTTCGCGCGAAGTCGAACTATGTAGTGAAGCAGAAACCCGACGAGGCTTCCGGGCGACCGTCGAACGCTTCCCCCAACTCAGCAAGATGACCTTCCGATTTACAGCGATGATGAACGCGAAGTTTCGGACGATACAGCCTTGCCGATCATTACGTCTCCCATAAGCTCCCTCGGTGTCGGACTCGTTTTCGGAGTCGGAGTAGGAATCGCGATGTTGCCCATCGTCGAGCCGTAGTTAGGTGTCGGTGTTGCGTACGGTAGCGGAAGCCTTCGCCCGTATTCCAATTTTCTGTCGAAGAACCCAAAAAAGGAGAAACTGGCAAATAGGCTGACGACCAATGAGAAAGCCGCCGCCGCGAATATCGACACTCGCTGCTTCACCTTCGCCCAGCCGACCGGACAATCCTGAGTAAGGATCGAGCCGTCGGGCCGCTGAAAATAGCGAACGCACAATCTGCCCTCGGAAAGCCGCAGCAGATGCTCCGCATCGTACCGCGTCATTCCCGACAAATTGTAAACGTTCAGCTTGCACTCGCCGCAAAAGCGCTTGCGCTCGTCTCCGAGCATCGCGTTCCAGTCCGCCGAGCACGGGCTAGCGATCTTCAAGTTCTCCAGTGGGTTATCGTATGTCGACATAAGAATCTCCGTTCGTCACCTCTGCTGATGAACTGAACGGAGACTCAAATCTCTTCTTGCAGAAGTATGCGAAAAAGTTCTTACGATGCGGTCCCGTTCCGTTGGAAGCGAACGGGTGGTAGATACAGGGTCTTCATTGATTTCGCTCTTTTAGGTGCGGTATATCGGTTTCGCTCCGATGGAGCGAGATTCTTTTGCCGTCCCGTCCTACCAACATCTCGCTCCTATCGGAGCGGAAAGAGCGCCTGTGTTTTGGAATGAACCTCGGCTGGGTCGAAAGCTTACGTAGTTGGTCGGCGGTACTTGTGCGTGATCGGGCGTCGGCGGCCGACGCCTATCGCATTCTTCGAAATGATTATCGAGGGCGGAAGCTGTTGGCGTTTGAACTCGTTCGCCGGGTTTTCAACCTTATTAAGAACGGCATAAACAAGATCTTGATCATTGCCAGCCGCGATGATCTCCGCCGGCGAAAGCTTTCGTTCAAAGTAAAGCTCGAGGATCGGGTCCATCAACTCGTATGGCGGCAGGCTGTCCTGATCGAACTGGTTCGGAGCAAGCTCGGCCGA
>JBBKXD010000378.1:0-4042 GCA_037969295.1 Pyrinomonadaceae bacterium
CGTCTCGATTGGCCGAAACTCGACCCTTCATTCAGGAGTGTCGGTCCGCGAGAACTGCGAAATAGGAGAAGACTGCATCGTTCATAACAACACGACGATCGGCTGTGACGGGTTTGGCGATGCTAAGGATGCAGACCAGCGGTGGGTAAAGATCCCGCAAACCGGGCGTGTCGTGCTCGAGGATGACGTTGAGATCGGCGCGAACACGGCGATCGATTGCGCCTCGGTCGGTGAGACGCGGATAAAACGAGGTGCGAAGATCGATAATCTTGTCCAGATCGGACACTCATGCACCGTTGATGAAGACGCATTGATCTGTTCGCAGACCGGGTTGGCGGGAAGCTCCGTCATCGGCAAACGCGTGATCCTGGCAGGCCAGGTCGGTATCGCCGGACATCTGAAAGTGGGCGACGATGCGGTGCTCACCGCAAAGTCAGCAACCAGCCACGACGTTGAGCCGGGCAAAGTGATCTCCGGCATCCCGGGTTTCGATAACAAGGACTGGCTTCGGGCGACTGCCGCCTATCGCAAACTTGGTGAAATAGTTCAGCGGCTTCGCGGACTTGAAAAGAAGGTGAAAGAACTAGAAGAGCGCTGACACCATGAAATCCGCCTGCGGTAGCGGGTGGTTGGAACAGGGAGACGGCGTCGCAGGTCGCCGAGTGGAACCGCCCGCTACCGCAGGCGGTTCCGAAAAGAAATATATGACACCGGAATCAAGAAAAGAACTATCGGATGGCGGCTACGACGTTACGCCGATCTCGGATGAGACTCGCGAACAGCTTGCACAGGACCTCAACGAAGAGGAACGTCGGATTCTGCTCGATCACGGAACTGAACCGGCGTTTTGCGGAACGCTCCTCGACAATAAACAGGATGGAACCTACGCCTGTCGTCTATGCGGACTGCCGCTGTTCACGTCGAAACACAAGTTTGAATCCGGGACAGGATGGCCGTCGTTTCATTCGCCGTTCGACAAAGATCATCTCACCGAGATCTCCGACAATAGCTACGGAATGCGTCGCACTGAGATCCGCTGCGCCCGCTGCGGCGGCCATCAGGGCCACGTCTTTCCCGACGGTCCGCCGCCAACCGGACAGCGATACTGTCTGAATTCGGCGTCGCTGAAATTCTTTCTCGACGGTGAGGAGATACCGCAACACACCGATTAATAGGTCGCTAAGAAGAACGCGGCGCGTGAAGTGAATTCTGCTCGCTATCCTTTCGGCGGGACCGGCACAAGCATGCCCACCTTCCGCCTGTATTCCTCATACGTCTCGCCATGGGCCTTCGCCGGCGAAGGCTGTGATGGGGTCGTCATGGCGTGTACCGAGATACCGCTCATCCTCGGCCCGGCCGATGTCAACATACCCGTCCTCGATTCGACACGCCTTCTTGCGCGCGCCGCACTGAATGAAGCGCTCGGACATCACCCCCGCATCCGGCGCCGTGTCACTCTAGTTATTTTCGGTCCTTAAAACTCTCGAACAACTCGGTATGTCGGCTCGTCAGCGGGATCATGCGCCCACCGATAAAGACGTATTTTACGTTTGTCCGCGGTTCGAGAATATCGCCGTCGGTCACGACGATATTGGCCATCTTCCCGACGTCGATCGAGCCGAGCTTGTCGGCGACACCCAGGATCTCGGCGGGGTAAAGCGTAACGGACTTTAACGCGTCTTCCTTCGACAACCCGAAAGCTCCGGCGATCCCCGCCTGATAGGGCAGATCGCGAACTTCGGAACCACTATCGCCGGTTCCGATCGCGAACCTCACGCCGGCCTGCCGCAGTTTCGACGGACCTTCGAAAAGATAATCGTATGCATCGTCTTCGCGAACCGGCAGGTTGTAGATGTTCGTATAAATGACGGCGATGTCGTTCTTCTTCAACTCGTCAGCGGCACGCCATGCCTCCTGTCCGCCGACGATCACGCCTTTGACTTTCATCTCGGCGACAAACTTAGCTACCGCGCGTACGTCACGCTCACGTTCGACGGTGAAAAAGATCGCCCGCTCACCGCGGACGTAAGGCACCATTGCCTCAAGTTTCAGATCTACCGCCGGATTCGGCAGCGACTTGTCCTTCGCGTACGCGTCCGCCGCCCGACCGTAATTTTCTGCGTTCTGAAATATCTTCTTCAGCTCCTCGATCTGCTCGTCACGGCGCTTAACTGCTTCGTTGAAGTCGATCGATTGCGGCCCGGTGCCCGGATTGAATCCGCCAAAAGTTGAGATGCGGGGAAAATTGATCACAAGTCCGGCGGTCGGCAGAACCGCCATCTCTGCCTGCGTCGATCCGTTGAGATCGATCAACGTACTCTGGCCTGAAATGAGACCGCCCGCAGGTGTTGTGTGAACCGTGGTGATCCCATTGACGCGAGTAACGTTGACGTGGGACGAATGCGGATTGACGGCCAGTATCGCCTTTGCGTTTGCGTTCATCGTGCCGGTTTCAGCGACATCCATCGTCGCGTTTGCACCCTGTCCGATCTCGGCCAAACCGAGCGATGTCCGCGCATCGATCATTCCCGGGTAGACCGAAAGACCTTTGCCGTCGATCTTTTCAGCATTCGCCGGAACGCCGGCTCCGGCTCCGACGGCCGCGATCTTTCCGTTCTGAATGACAACCGTTCCATTCTCGATAACGGCCCCCGAGACGGTCACAATGCGCGCGTTGGTGATCGCAAACGTCCCCGCGCGACCAGTCTTGTTCTGCTGCGAACCGTCGCTTTGAGCGGCGGCGGAAAATAAACCGCCGAGACACAGAGACGTCGAGAGAAACAAGTGCCAGAATTGTGACGCGGCGACGCGGCGACGCGGTATGAAAAAATCCACGTCCGACTCAAGTCTCCCCTTCTCCCTTTCTCCCCTTCTCCCTTTCTTCTTATTCATAATCGTTGTCTCCATACTCGGCGTCATCCCGCTCCTCGATCCTTTTCTCCGCAGGAATACGCGGCGGCGTTCCACCAGAGCCTGGAGCTTTATTCACGTACAACTTCTCCAACGCGTCGCGCTCCTTCGCGATCTCAGCACGTTTTTGAATATCGATCGCACGATCGAAATAAACATCGCCTTCGACAAGTGTCATTTCGACACGAGAATAGACGCTGAACGGATGAGCGTTCCAGATGACGATATCGGCATCTTTACCCTGCTCGATCGAGCCGGTCCGCTTGTCGATCCCGAGCTGCTTTGCCGGATTGAGTGTGATCATTTTCAACGCTTCTTCCTCAGGAACACCGCCATACTTCATCATCTTCGCGGCATCGAGATTCAGCCGCCGTATACGTTCGTCCGAGTCGGAATTGATCGAGACGACCACGCCGTTCTTCCAGAGAATGTAACCGTTATACGGAATGGAATCGTAGGCTTCGAGCTTGTAGCTCCAGCTGTCGGCAAAGATCGAAACACCGGTGCCGCGCTTTGCGATCTCAGGTGCGATCTTGTACGCCTCTAAACCGTGTTGGAGTGTCGCGACGCGAAATCCGAACTCGTCCGCGAGCAGAAGCAAATTCAAATGCTCGTCAGCTCGGTAGCCGTGTGCATGGACGAGACGCTTACCTTCGAGGATCTCGACGATCGGCTCAAGCTCGATGTCACGACGCGGTGGAACCGTCGTTTTCTTTGCCCGGTAATCGTCCCATGCTTTTTTGTAATCACGTGCACGGAGAAAGGCATCGCGCATTACCTCGAGTGTGCCCATTCTAGTACGCGGATAACGCGGTGTTTGACCTGGCTGGAAGGTCTGGCTCGAACGTTTCGGGTTTTCGCCCATCGCGAACTTGATACCGGCAGGTGCGTCGGGAATAAGGAAGTCTTCGATCGGTTTACCGAACTTAAATTTCACGGTCGAATTCTGGCCACCGATCGCGTTGGCCGATCCGTGAAGCAGGTTGGCCGACGTCACGCCGCCTGCGAGCGCACGATAGACGGCTATATCGCTCGGGTCCAGTACATCGCGAATACGTGTCATCGACGTCACCGACAGCGTGCCTTCGTTTATTGCATCCATCATCGCGTGCGAGTGTGCGTCGATGATCCC
>JBBKXD010000379.1:0-7614 GCA_037969295.1 Pyrinomonadaceae bacterium
GTGATCCGGTTTCCGGTAACGGCAAAACCTTCGGCAACGGAAGTCGTGGCCGTCATCGTACGCACCTTTGCGTTGATAACGACAAGATCGGCAGGCCTTGTCTGAGCGGAGCCGAAGGAGCTAAGCAAAACGAGCGAGAGCGGCAAGAAAAAATATTTCATTGGACCGGACCCTGCCGCTGCCTGTTACTTGGACTCGTAGACGACACGACCGTCAACAACCGTGACCAGGACCTTTGCGTCCTTGATCTTTACCGGGTCGATCGTAAAAATGTCGTCGGAAATAATGACGAAGTCGGCGAGCTTCCCCACCTCAAGCGTGCCCTTTACGTTTTCCTGGAACTCGGCGTACGCGGATCCCCATGTAAAGGCGCGCACCGTCTCTTCGACTGAGATCTTTTGCTCGGGTATCCAACCGTTCGGATTCTTGTCGTCGAGCGTGCGGCGGGTAACAGCCGCGTAAATACCAAACAGCGGATCGAGCGGAGCGACCGGCGAATCAGAACCGAAAGCGAGAACCGCGCCCGAATCGAGAAGCGTCCGAAACGCGTAAGTTCCTTTCAGACGTTTCTCGTCAAGACGTTTCCACGCCCATCGGCCGTCGTCGATGATATGGAACGGCTGCATCGAAGCAACTACCTTCAGCGAGCCGAACCGCTTGATATCCTCTTGCCGAAGATGCTGCGCATGTTCGATGCGAAAGCGTCGATCGCGAGCCCCGTTTGCCTGTTCGGCTTTCGCAAAAGTGTCGAGAATCGTCGCGTTTGCCCGGTCGCCGATAGCGTGGATGTTGACTTGCAGACCGGCTTTGTCGGCTGCGGCGATCATCTCCGCCATCTTCGGAATTTCATCCGACGCGAGACCGGTCGAGCCCGGAGCATCGAGATAAGGATCGAAGAACCAGGCTGTTGTTGAACCCAGGCTTCCGTCGGCGTAGCCTTTTAGACATCCGACACGGAGCATCGCATCGCCAAACGCATAACGTACGCCGGCATTCTGCCATCGTTTAAAGTCGGAAAGCGGCGAACATCCGTAGACTCGCGTCTTTAGTTTTCCCTGCCGCATCAGTTCCTGATACACGCCGACATCGGCACCCGCAGACATATCCTGGACGCTTGTTACGCCAAGGCTCGCAGCATGATCGGTCGCGGCCTGCGCTCCCTCGAGCTTTTCTTCGAACGAGAAGTCCGGTATCGCGCGGCCGATGTAACTCATGGCAGCATCTTTAAAGATGCCGGTCGGGTTGCCGCTCGCATCCCGGACGATCTCACCTCCATCAACGTCCTTTACGTTCTTGTCGACATTGGCGAGTTTCATCGCAAGCGCATTCGCAACGCCCATGTGACCGTCGAGTCGGTCGATAAAAACCGGATTGTCCGGTGTCACGGCGTCGATCATCGCGGCGGTCGGAAGGTTATTTGGTGTCCAATTCTCGTGGTCCCATTTACCTCCGAGGATCCAACGTCCCTTTGGAAGCTTTGCCGCAAAATTCTTTATCCGTTCGACGAACTCCTGCGGAGTCTGCGCCGAGCGAAGGTCTACCGAAGAAAGCTGAAACCCGCCCTCCAAAAAATGCACGTGTGCGTCATTGAATCCCGGAACGACCAGTTTGCCTTTTGCGTCGATGACGCGCGTCTTCGGACCGATCAGCGGCTTCGTGTCCGTGTCGCTTCCAACAGCGATGATCTTGTTGCCCAGGACCGCTATCGACCGAGCTTTCTTTTGGGCCGCGTTCATGGTGTGAAGATTTGCGTTCACGATGACGAGATCGGCCGAAAACTTCTGGCCGCTAACGGACACACACATCGCTGCGAAAAGAATCGTGATGACAAATCTGATTTTCATGGATTATTGTTTTTCGGACGATTTCTCAAAATACACTTTGCCGGTTTTCGCGTTCTTCAGAATAGCGGGCGTAAATTTTCCCCAGTACGTGAGGATCTCAAGCTTTCCTTTCTCGTTTTTATTTTCAAGCGTGAAAAGAAGATCGCCCGTGGAGTACGGTTCGAACATATTGTCCTCGCCATAACTTTGGAAATAGATCATTATCTTCGAGCCTTCACTCCGAACACTGCAAACGAGGTCGGTCGACGTTTGATAGCCGTTGCTTTGGAATCTCGCAGCAAGGCCTTCGCCGCTGTCAAAGATCGTGAGCTCGTGTGAGATCACGATCGCGGCGGCGCCCGCGTTCTTTCCGCCGTTCTCGAAAAAACTGTACGGACCTTTCCAATCGCTCTGCCCGGTGGCATGCAATGGAAAGATGAGCAGACCGAGCAATATTAACGAGAACGCTCTCATGGAATTGCCGAAGTTGAAAAGTGTATGCTTTACAGGACGCCCTGATTATAACAATGAACGAAAAGTATATTCTAGTCGGGCTTTCGACACTGAATGCTCCCTAGTGTCACACACCGATATTTATTGAACAAAATAAAACGCCGGTTCACTAGGTGTCACTACCACCTATGTGGGAGGGGGCACAAATAAGGGCACACTCCGATTGGCGATTGGCAAGACGCGAGTATTAACTGGAAGTCTCGCGAGTTCCCGCCTAAACCAACAGGATGCTTCGGAAAACGTCTTAGAAAGCGTTTATGAAAGTAGATTTGAAACCGTCATGCATTAATCGCGGCTTTTTTACATCGACGAGCAGCGATTTTTGTTGTTCTAGTTTATATTGTTGGGAAGAAAAGACCTTCTAAGCGAAACAACTTTCGTCTAATGTCTCCTTCGAAAATAGGACATACAACTCTTGGTAGAGCCGACGCCTGCCAATATAAACTTCCAGAACACGACGACTATCGCTGCCCGCACCCCCGTTTAACGAAGGCACACAAGCTATGTATATTTCACAATCCGAAAACTGCCGAAAAGACGGATGATAAATTCACCGAAAGTCTTTTGGAGTGGATTAGTCACCCTGTAGGTGGTACCGCAAACTTCATCGATATGCGGGGCTTCGAATTCCCTGTATTTCGCTTCAATCCATCAGTCCTTCCCAAAACTGCAGATTTCGGATATGCCGTTTTCAACGGAGAAATCTTGTTCAATGT
Source organism: Pyrinomonadaceae bacterium (assembly GCA_037969295.1). Taxonomy (GTDB): domain Bacteria; phylum Acidobacteriota; class Blastocatellia; order Pyrinomonadales; family Pyrinomonadaceae; genus OLB17. The sequence goes on from JBBKXD010000379.1 coordinate 3,053, forward strand.
GGGGGTGCCAAAGCTGAAAATTGAGCACGAATATGATGACACGCACGAGAGTTCGTTGTTGCGACACGGTGCGTCCTTCGAACATGCCCACTTTAAGGCAAAGGCAACATTTAACGGTTGCAGCGTAGAAGGACAATTAAGTTTTGAATCGGCTGTGTTTGATAAAGATATAGGTTTTGCCAACATTCACGTTACCGAGGGATGTAATTTTTCTAATGCTGTATTCAACGCAGAGGTAGATTTTTCGTTCGCAAATCTACATGACGTTAGATTCTCTCGCGTCCAGTTCCTTGGTACCACCAACTTTCAAAATCTTATAGTTCAAGAAAGTGCGGGGTTTGATAATGCCGAGTTTCACAAGCCCGTCGAATTCTTTCGCTGCCATTTCGGAAGCACGTATGATTTATCCGACCCGCTTGATGCCAATCCCGCCGACCCACCATGCGAAGCCGGACAAGCGAGGGTTGCGGAAACCTATTTTAATTGGGCTGTCTTCCACGATACTGTCACGTTCTACGAAACGTTCTTCTATGCCGAGGCTGAATTCGCCGGAGCGACCTTTAGGAAACGAGCGTTGTTCTACGGTCACCGAAGTAATCTTTTCACCGAAGGTGCCTCTTTCAGCAATGTAAAACTCCCGAAGGATGAAGAACTAATTTTTGAACAGGTCGATTTGAGCAAAACCGGATTTCACGATACTTACCTCGACAAGATTTTGTTCCGCGATGTTCGGTGGGGTAGACCAACTGGCAGAATTAGAAGATTTCTTAGAGGCAACTCGTTTGTCTTGTGGGATGAAATTCGTCCGCTAAGAGGGATGCGGGATGACTTGGACGACGCGAAAACTGCTGACAATTATCGGCAGCTGGTAATAAATTACGAAACCAAGCGGGACTATGAGACCGCTGAGGCATTTCACGTCTCAGAAATGGAAATGCGGAGGAAAGGTCACGGGTACACAGGTACCGCGGGATTCGAAGAATTAAGCGAGACACAAGTACTTTTCCTTAATAAGCTAAAACTCTATGTGCTTTCGAATTTTTGGACTGAACTTCGAACATACTTAAATGGTTATAGCCTTTACTGGATTTCAAGTCGGTACGGCACTAGTTATGGACACGCAGTGATAGTTCTCGCGTTGTTGTTGTTCGGGTTTTCAATTCTCTTCCTCTATGCGGGGCTTGCTCCGACGCCAGAAAATAAACTCGAAGACGCTAGGATTATCGAATATAACTTCTTGCCAGACGAGAGTCATCCTCCAGCCTCAGCACCGCAAGCCGTACGAGACTGGCGAGAAAGTTTTTTCTACACGTTAGAGATAGCAACCTTTCAAAAGGAAAAACTCTATCAACCGATTAGCTGGGAAGGTCGTGCGTTGGTATACACGACCGTGATTCTTCTGGCAGGTCAGGCGGCGTTGTTGCTTCTTTCTATTCGGCGGAGGTTTCGACGTGAGTGAAGATGGAAGTAGTTAAAGACATACGGCAACTGCAATCCGGAACTGACTTGCCGACGCTTGCGGCGTTGATCGGACACGCCAATATTAAGGAAACGATGCGGTACGCACACCCTAGCGATATACATAAGTCGGCGGCGATGGGTCGAATGGACGAAATGAGAAGGCAATGGGAGCAACAGCAAGCCACGAAAGCGGCGTGAAGCATAGAGGGGGCACTGTGGTGGGCACAGTGCCTTCTCTCTCTTCGAAACAACTCGCGTCTCGTGCCCGTATTTATTGACTGAAACGTTGAACGATACAATTTAATGAAAGAAAAGTATATCCAGATTCTCGGGCTTTTGGCGACATCGCTCTACGGTGCCTTCGTCATCTTTTTGTACGCGGCTGAGCCGAGATCTCTCGAGGAGATCTCAACTAAGGCGAAATCGACCCTCGAGAATGCGGTGACGAAAGGCCAGGTCATGACCGGAACTTATGAGATAGATCAAGCGAAATTCAATGACGGGCTTCAGGCGTTTCGACAAGACAATTTTATCGCCTCGCGCGATTCGTTCGAGCGGGCCGATCCCGAAAAGCGCGACCCCAAAACGCACTTCTATATCGCATACACTTTCTACCGCCAGGGGTGGGGACGCGTCTCGAATGACGACGAGCTTTTCAAACAGGGGCTTGAATCGTTGCAGCGGGTTACGATGCTCGATCCAAACTTCCGCACGGACGATCCGGATCTGCAGCTTCGCACGCCCGCCGAACTGCGAAACGAGCTCGAAGAAGGAATGAAGATCACGGCCGATGATTTCAATCCGCTGCGACTTGTGCGTGAGAGAAAATAAGCAGACGCCGATCCCGTAATGGAAGAAACGAAAACAGAAAACGAAGATATCACCACTGCAACCGCGGACGTTATTTCCGCCGACGAACGCGAGGATCTTGCTGTAAACAAGACTGCCGACGTCATGGTCACGACTGTCAAAGCAGATACGACATCGTCGAACCAAAGATCGTATCTTCGTTATCTTGCTCTTCCCTGGATATTCGTTACTGTCGCACTGCTCGGGGGGCTCCGTTTAAGCGCGGTCGATACGTCGTTCGTCTTTCTAACGCCGGCGCTTCTGTGCCTGATCTTCGCCGCGATCTTGCTCGGATTGTTTTTCCGCGCGGGACTTATTCAACTCGACGGATGGTTTGCGGATGACTTCCCGATTCTCAAGAACGTCGCGAACGGTGCGGTTCTCATCACACTTTTTGCGGCGAGTGCTCAACTTTTCAACTCACTGCTGCCTGAACAAGGCCTGCCGTTTTGGGTGGTCGGTTTCTGTTTTTTCTGGACACTTTGGAATAACCTTTTCGCCGACTTCGACACAAAGAAGTTATTACGGAGCCTCGGTGCGCTGTTCGGCCTCGCGTTCGTCGTGAAATATCTCGTATTGGCGAATCTGACTGCACCGGCGAGCGAAAGCTGGCTCCGCGGCATATTCGAGAATCCTACCAAAGAAGCTTTTACCTGGGCTCTGGACCTGCCGAGATTTTCAGCCGGAACGGGATACATACAATTTTTCGCGATCGCCTTTTATTTGCTCGGCCTGTTTCTTCTCCCGACATCGACGCGAGATGAATCGGTAAGGCCCCGGGGTCGGTGAAGCATGCTGTTCGGCTACGCGGTTTTTATATAGGTTATGAAGTCTAGTCTTGCATTATTTATCGTGACGCTAGCTGCGGGAACACTTGTTGCCCAGTCTCCAAACAAAATCCTCGCCCAGGCGGAAAACGCAATGGGCGTAGGAAAAACGTTTCAGAGCGCCGTCACATGGCAGCGGAAAGGCACCGTCAGGCGAATCGCTGACGGTGCGAGCGGCAACATCGTCATGCAGACGACACGGCCGAATCTTTATAATCTGAGCTTTGACATCGAAGGATTCGAGATCGAATCGGGTTACAACGGAAAGTCGGGATGGACGCGCGATTCGCGTAACGGCCTTCGAACCCTGACGGGCGAAGCAAGCGTTGACTTCCAGGCGGAAGCGGCATTTCGCAATTCCCTTTGGTTCAACGCCAAAAGAGAAAGGTCGAAGATTAGCTCTGGCGGAACATCCGAGGTCGCCGGAAAGCCGACTAACATCGTGACTATCAGTGCGACAAAAGGTTCCGTGATCAAACTCTTTTTTGACGCGGCTACGAAACTGCTCTTGAGGGAGGAATTTTCATCGGGCGATTCTACGCGGAGCTTCTCGTATTCAGATTACCGCCCGGTGGGCAGCATCCTCCAGCCGTATGGTGTGAAATTCGAGATCGACGGGACGCTGTATGAGGCAGTTTTTGACGAGATCAGACAAAATGTCCGGATCGCACGAGCCGAGTTTGATTTTCCGAAAATTGCGGGCGAGCCACTGCCGGACATTCCGTCGCTGCTCACAGAGCTCCAGGCGAATGAGGAGAAGGTCGAAGATATTCTTGAGACCTACTCGTACCTTCAGCGATCAGCTAGTCGCGAACTTGGTACCGACGGTGTGCTTCGGGACAAGGAATCGGCGACGTACCAGCTCTCTTTCTACAAGGGTTACCGGATCAAGCGTCTGATCAAAAAAGACGGCAAGGCGCTGTCGCCGCGTGATCAGGAAGAAGCCGACAAGGACGCCGGGAAACAGGTTCAGGAGATCGAGAAACGGATCGCAAAACAGGAAACATCGAGTGGCCCACCTTCAGGAGAAGAAAGGCGTATTTCTATCGCGGAGGTACTGAAAGCGTCTACGCTCTCAAATCCCCGCCGCGAGCGTTACCGCGGTCGCGACGTTATCGTCTTCGATTTTGAGCCGAACGCGGACTTCGATTACAAAAATGCAAAAAGTATGCTGAAGTTTTTTGGAAAGACTGCGGGTGCTATGTGGATAGACGAGAAGGACAAGCAAGTCGCTCGGCTCGAAGCATTCTTGTTCGACAGCTATAAAGTTGGTGGCGGCGTTGTCGCAAAGATCAAAAAAGGCGCATCCTTCACGCTCGAGCAGGAGCGGGTGAACGATGAGATCTGGCTGCCTTCAACCGCCGATATCAATCTGTCGGTGCGAGTATTGTTGGTGAAAGGAATCGAGCTGAATCAGGTGATCCG
>JBBKXD010000380.1:0-5239 GCA_037969295.1 Pyrinomonadaceae bacterium
GCCTACAAGAGCCAACGTGAGAACAGACATTAAGAAAATCGTAGATTTGAGGTTCATAAAGTGAATTATACTGAAATCAAGTTTTGCGATAAGTTATCAAGCCGAAGAGTTAACATGTAGTTAACATCGGTTAACATTCCGACCAACACGCGGTGTGTACCTAAGAAGTACTAACTGTCCGGTCTTTTTCGGTTCACAGACACGGTGTCCAGCAGTATCTGGACCGTATTGCGGCAAACCGCGTGTCCGGCTCGTTCATCAAATTTCCCGCCGAGCATAGTGATCGATTCTCGCCACTCGCGTATCCTTAGAATCGATCGGGCAGGTAATCAGGAGGGTAAAATGAAAAAATTAACGCTAGGAAAAAGGTTTGTTACGGCGGCGATGCTCTGGGCGCTGGTGGCCGTTCCGCTCGTTGCGCAGACCCGCGTAACGATGCCGAAAAATAAGTACCAGGTTCAGGACGACGTTAAACTCGGGCGCGACGCGTCGCGAGAGGTCGAGCGTCAATTTCCCTTGCTGAACGACAACCTGGCGAAACGTTACGTCGAAAGCGTCGGTGAGCGTCTTGTCGCGGCGATCCCGGCAGAGTTTCAACAGTCTTCGTTCAATTATGTATTTGACGTTGTCAATGCTCGTGACATCAACGCCTTCGCGTTGCCGGGCGGGCCGCTGTATGTGAATCGGGGAATGATCGAAGCTGCGAAGAACGAAGGCGAGATGGCCGGCGTTATGGCTCACGAGATCAGTCACGTTGCCCTTCGTCATGCGACGGCGCAGGCGACAAAGCAGAGCAGTATTGGTAATCAGCTTGGAACGATAGGCTTGATCCTCGGCGGTGCGATCTTTGGCGGACAGAGTGGCGCTCAACTCGGAGCTATCGGTGCTCAGGTTTTGCAGACCCGTTACAGCCGCGATTACGAAACGCAGGCCGACGTCCTCGGTTCGCAGATCATGGCGAACGCCGGTTACGACCCGCGCGACTTGGCGAATATGTTTCGGACGATCGAACAGCAAAGTGGCGGCAGCCGCGCTCCGGAATGGTTGAGCAGCCACCCGAATCCGGGAAACCGTTACCAGAACATCAACCGCGAAGCTGGTCAGCTGAACGTCTCTCCAAATCCGCGGAAAGTGACTTTGGAATTCCGACGTGTTCAGGAACGCCTTCGCAGCATGCCGCGGGCGCGCACCATGGCCGAGATACAGCGTGACTATCAGCGAACAGGCGGTGGCCGCACGACGCAAAGCGAGAGCCCGATCGCGAACGGAAACTATTCGCGGAGTGTCGCCTTTCCATCGACTCGGACCCGCGTGTATTCGAACAGCGCCATGAGCGTGAATATTCCGAGTAATTGGCAGGACTTTGAGACAAGCGGGCAAGTGTGGCTCGCACCCGAAGGCGCGTATGGAAACCAGGGAATCACGCATGGCGCGATGATCGGTGCCGCCCGGGCAAATTCGAACAATCTAAGCCAGACGACCCGCGAATATATTGATGAGCTGCTTCAGGCCAACAGCTACCTCAGACAGAGCGGAAGTCAGCAGCGTGCAAACGTTGCCGGCCGAACCGGGATCGCGACGGTCTTGTCCGGGCGGTCGTCGGTCACCGGCCGCACAGAAGTGGTGACCGTTTACACGACGCAGCTCCGCAGCGGCGATCTTTTTTTCATCGCAACGGTGTCCCCGGGTGACGAGTCCTACCGTTACAATACGGTCTTCAGGAACATGGTCAGTTCGATCAGGCTGAATGATTAGGAGGTCTAGTGAATGGTGAATAGTGTCGACGGCAAATTAATACGCCCGGGGGAAAACCACCGGGCGTTTCTTGAATCGGAACTACTATTAACGATTCACTATTCACCATTCACCATTCACCATTCACCATTCACCATTCACCATTCACCATTCACTATCCACTATCCACTATCCACTATTCACGCTCAGCCTTGATCGTCAGCAAAAATATTGACGCCACAACTGATATCACGGCGCTCATTATAAAGGCCGGGGCCGCTCCAAACTCGCTCCAGACCAGTCCAAAGATGAGTGACGCCGGAAAGACGGTGATCCCGTATGCAAGATTGTAGAGCCCGAACGCCGTGCCGCGTTTCTCTTCCGGGACGAGGTCGGCAACAAGAGCTTTCTCGACGCCCTCGGTCAGCCCAAAGTAGAATCCGTAGATAATGAACAGTGTCCACGCCTGCCATGCCGAATCGGCAAAAGCGAAGCCCGCATACACAAAGGCATAGATCACCCATCCGGTTAGGATCAGAGTCTTTCGGCCTATCTTGTCGGAGAGATCGCCGCCGATGATCGAACTGAAAAGTTTGCTGAAATGCAGGACCATCCAAAGCAGCGGAAGCATCGCCGTTGCGACGCCCGTTTGTTGGGCACGAAGAAGCAGGAACGCATCGGTCGAATTTGAGAGCGTAAACAGAGCGACGACGACGAGAAACTGTTTGAAATTCGAATCGAATCCGCGGAGCGAAAATTTGATCGGAAGAGCGTCCGGATCGGGGACGGGCTTTTTCTTCTCACGAACGAAAAAGACGATGACAAACAATCCGAGCACGACAGGGATTGATGCGAAGAGGAAGACTTGCTGGTATTCGCGGGCCGTCGGCGTGCTCGGATCGGCGGCCAGGTAGGTCAGCAGAAGGAACGCCACTACCGGCCCGACGACGGCGCCGAGATGATCGGCCGCGCGATTAAAACCGAACGCAAGGCCACGAGCGTTTTCAGGTACTGTCGACGCAAGTAGGGCGTCACGCGGAGCTCCGCGGATTCCCTTGCCGACTCGGTCGGTCATTCGCACGACGAGTACTTGGGGCCAACTCGTGACGAACGCGAGCAGCGGCCGAACCACAGCGGCTAACGAATAGCCGAGAAAGACGGGCAGTTTTCGATTACCGAACTTGTCGCTGAGATATCCGGAGAAAAGTTTGAGAATGCTGGCGATCGATTCCGCAAAACCCTCGATCAAGCCGATGGCAAAAGGACTGGCGCCAAGTGTTAAAGCGAGAAAGGTCGGAAGCAGCGGATAAATGATCTCGCTTGAAGTGTCATTGAGAAAGCTGACCAGGCTAAGCGCAAAGACAGTCGGCGAAAGGTTGCGATATCGCTGCCAGATGCCGTTCTTCTTCTTTTCACCCACCTCATCCACAATGTATTGGAACTAACCCGGCTCTTCTGAACCAGCGCATTAACCGCGGATCGCGCTGATGACGCAGATCACAGGAGATATAACTCTTGATCCGCGTCTTCCGCGTCATCCGCGGTTAAACTGCGCCGGCGTACGCTCGACCTGAATTTCTACCGCTTCCGGTTTGCAGGCGGCTTCTGCTTCGGTGTTGCGTCCGAACTGAAATACCAGAGCGACGTACTCCCGACAACCGCGACGACGAGTATCACCCCGACGATCAACATCCGGATCGCCATTTTCACCGTTTTCTTCAACGCCTTGAAGGCGACATACGCCGCACCCGCGAGCACAAGAAAGAAGGTCACGGCGACGATTCCGCCGACCATTTCGCCGCTTGGTGCCAGATACGACAAGATCATTTTTGCTGCTTCTCCTCCTGCGCCCGTTCGATTTCGGCGATCTCGTCATCACCTAACTCCGCGTTCTCGGCCGGCAGGCTATACTCCCCGTCCGCCCATGCCCCAAAGTCGATCAGCTGGCATCTCTCCGAACAGAACGGACGGAATTGATTCCCTTCGAACACCGTTTCCTTCCCGCAGCGCGGACACTTTACAACCGTCATAAAATACTCGTGAAAATCCAAGGTTAACACACGGCTCCATCCATTTTCGAGGAGAAAAAACCTTGTCACTCGATCCCCGAGGTGGTAAGTATACAAAGGCCGCGTGCGAAAACGCATCCAAGCGAACAATCGGACGAAACGGTTCGTATTTGAAACGGGAGTTTGCAAAACGATGAGCGATTACAAAGAACGTTTTGAGAAATGGCAGCGTGGTGCGAAGGAAAAGTTCGACGAGATCGACAAGCAGCTTGGCATCAAAGAAAAGATCGAGGATGGTGCACGCGCCGTTGTCGAGACCGCGCAGAAGGGCGCCGAAAAGATAAAGGCCGAAGCAGAGAAAACCGATGTCGGTAAGCACGCGGTGAAAGTAGCTGAAGAAACTTTTAAGACCGCCGAAGAGACCGCAAAAAAAGCGTGGAGCGCGAGCGAACCCGTCCGCGATGTCGCTGGGGATGCCGGTGAACGAGCCGGCGACGTGGTCGGAGCGGCGGGAAAAGCCGCGGGTGAAGTTATCAGCGTCGCGGCCGAAAAAGCCGGCGGCATCTTCGATGAAGCCCGCGATACCGTCGGAACAAATGCAAAACGCATTTCGCGTGCATTCAATTTTGGCGCGGGATTTACTCGGACAATGGATTCCGCGATGAGGTCTTTGTCGAGTGCGTCGGGTTGGATCCAGGAAAATCCGTTACAAGCAGCGACGACCGGTGTTTCGATGGCCGTCGGAGCTGGACTCGGCGTAGTCTTCACGGGCATTAGTTCGCACTGGCTTTTTAATTCGGCGCTGCCGGCATGGTCGGTGAAAAAGATCGGCGAGCAGTTCAACGAATTCCTGAAACGTAAAGAAGAACTGATCGAAAAAGGACGACTCACCGAAGCCGAAGCGGAACGGATCAGATTCGAGCGTGATATCGCAAAACGGATCGGCGCTCCTCTGCTCGGAGCATTCTCATTCGCATCGGGGGCGGTGATGATGACAAACATCTTCAATCCGAAAACGATCACCGGAGCACCGATCGATTGGATCATCGGCGGCAATCCGCTGCTCGAAGGGGTATGGTTCTTCGGAAACGGAATGGTTTGCTTCAAGACCAGCTACGACTTTTTCATGATCGCACTAGACGGACAGGAAGATGTCCAGCGAATGGTGAGAGAGATAAGGGGAATGCTCCCGGAAGCAAGTTAATAGTGAATAGTCAATCGTGAATCGTGAATCGTGAATAGTTAAGAACTGAAGAACGCTCGAGGTTGCTCGAGCGTTTTTGCGTTCCGAGCTATTCACGATTCACTATTCACGATTCACTATTCACTACTCACTAGTTGATACGAATTGGAAACGGGACAAAACACAAAACAAAAATAAGAAGGGTGAGTAACGCAACGAAGTTCCGTTTCCGATCAAGCGGTGTTTCGTCATACGGCTCGGGGTGGCCTACGCGCATCATGATCCCCAAAAGAACGGCGACAAGAAATCCGCT